>JAITIZ010000345.1 GCA_031279215.1 Planctomycetaceae bacterium | reverse complement strand
AAGCCAAAAGACTGCTGTCCGAAGCCCTAAGACTGCTGTCCGAAGCCAAAAGACTGCTGTCCGAAGCCAAAAGACTGCTGTCCGAAACCCAAAAACTGTTGTCCGAAGCCAAAAGACTGTTGTCCAAAGCCAAAAGACTGTTGTCTGAAAGCAAAAGACTGCTGTCCGAAGCCAAAAGATTACTGTCCGAAAGCCAAAAAGGGAACTTCTAGAAACCTAATGTAAAAATTTATTGTTAGAAGGAACGCGGTCGTCTCGACCGCATTTTTAGGAGTTTTTTGTAAAAAAACAGGGCAGGCGAGACGCCTGCGTTCCTCCTAATATTCGTTTTTAGAAGTTGCCCAAAACTGTTGTCCGAAAGCAAAAGACAACAATTGCGGAAATTTTAGGCGACATAACGTTTATTGGGTTGCGGTTCATCAATGGGTTGTGTAACAATTTTTAATTCGTCAACAGTTGTTTCTCTCACGGTTTCGATTTTAAAATTCGTGGGCAATGTTGTTTCTACTCCATCCATGTCCGCAACAATATAAACAGGACGTTGTTTTGTTTCTTTAAGAATCCGTCCTAGATATTCGCCTTGAATACCGTTGGAAATCATCTGCATGGCTCCAAAGAATAGAATCAAAGAAAGCAAGACGGGATAACCCGGTTGATCAATACCGTACCAAAACATCCAGATAATGTTACCGACAGCGTAAGCCGAAGCAATGCCGGCAAAAAATAAACCAATGTAAGTCCAAACTCGTAACGGCAATGTTGTTGATGCGGTTAATCCGTCCAATGCAAAATTCCAAAGTTTCCAGTAATTCCATTTGGTTTTACCGGCAATTCGTTTCGGTCGGTCATACAAAATGCCGCAACTTCGGAAACCAACCCAATGGAACATTTCCTTCATAAATTGAGTACGATCCTGCATTTGCAAAACAGCATTGACCGCGTTTCGGTTTAACAGACGGAAATCTCCTGTATCGCATGGAATGGGGTGTTCGGAAATCATATTGAAAATCCGATAGAAAAGTTGAGAACTCAACCGTTTTAGTAGAGATTCATTGTTCCGGTTTTTACGTGTTCCATAAACAATCTCGTAACCTTCTTCCCACTTTTCAAGAAAACGGGGAATGACTTCCGGCGGATCCTGAAGATCAACATCTATTGGAATCACCACATTTCCAGCAGCGTATTTCAAACCACAAAAAAGTGATGCCTCTTTCCCAAAACTTCTGGAAAGTGTGATAATTTTAACACGCGGATCATTGCGGCGATAATACCGAAGAATCTCTGCCGTCCGATCAGTACTGCCGCCATCAATAAAAAGAAGTTCATAAGTATATGCCGAAACAGTACTCATAACCGAGTTCACTCGTTCAATGAATAACGGAATCGTCTCTTCTTCATTCAAAACAGGAGCAAGAATCGTAATAAAGCAAGTCATTGGTATCAGGAAAGTAATCAGTTGGTTGCGTTATCAATCATCACAGACAATTGATCAAGATTGAAAAAATAACCGACAACCCAAAACTTGCGGAATATTAAGAAACTTCCCATCTCGTGTCAATAGGAAAATCAAAATAAAACATTGGTTCCTACTTTTTCACAAAACACCACCAATTGCCCACAATTGAAAATAACCTCTGAAAAAAAACAATAAATTACTCTTGAACCAACTTTTGTTTTTTCGTATCCTTCAAAAAGAATCCCCTAAATCCTTTCAAATACCTTTCAAATACTTTTTGAGCAAATTCCCAATTTAATTCGATATTGAATTAAATTGTATTTTCCTAAAAGTACAGATTTAATATGGGTTTATGGGTTTATTAAACAATCGTGTTATGAATAAAATATTGCCGCTAATAATGACAACGAAAAGAATGATAATGAAACGATTCTTTTTTCACATTTATTTTATTTTGTTTTTTTATTTTGGCACGGCGGTTTCCAATCTTGCTGCCGCAGATTTGCAAATTGATACGGGAAAAACCGTTGCAATTACCGATTCGCAAACACTTACCGATTCCGATAAGTACGGTAATAAAGGAACTCTCAAGATCACAAGTACAGGTTCTCTTGAAATTGCTGATGGTGTTATCAATATTGAATCACCTGGTGAAGGAATTGAGGGGCTTGATCTTGGTGTTGTCAATATTGAGGATTCTGGAAAAATTGCCGCCGAACAAACAATTCGTTTCCAAGAAGGTTCGAGTCTTAGCGGTCAGGTTAGTTCTATTTCCAAAGTCATATTCGATGGCGCTTCAACATTTTCCGGTAATTCCGATGCCAAAATCCTAACCGGTCTTCTGCTTTTCAACGCCTCCGAAAATACAGACGAAAACGGTGATATTCCGGTAAGTACTCTTGATTTAAGCAGCGGAGCAACATTGGATGTTGACGAACTGGTTGCCAATGGTTCAGTGGAAGTTATTATGGATAGTGGACAAGAACTGATATTGAAATCGTTGGAGGTTGGAGGTTCTGGAACATCGTTTGATGTTTCTGAAAATTTTACGGTGTCGGGAAATTACGTAGGTGCCGCCGGTTCCAGAATAACCAGCCAATTGGATAAAGATAATACTTCTCTTGCTCTTGGAACGATTAAACTTTTAGGCGGCGGAGAACCGGTTGACGGTGTAAACAACCTTATTATGCAGTCGTACATTTTCGCCAAAGAATTACAAGTTCAAAACTACACCGCAATTGCCAAAAATCTCACAATTTATGGTGATTTCACCGTAATAAGTCCCGAACAAGATAAGGAATCAATTGTTACGGTGGACTATGGATTTCAGACTTCGGGAAAAGCAACCGTTCAATCCGATGGTATTTTACGTTTGACAGGTGATAGTTACACCAACATGACCTATTTCGGTTATTATTACTACAACGGTTTGTTTTTGGGAGGATTGGAACTGCAAGACGGAGCAATATTGGAAACCAACGGAGAAACTCTTTCAACTCTTTCGATTGCTTTGGGCAACACTTCCGAATTTCAGAGCGGTTCGAGAATTATTGCGGAAAATGTCCATTTTTCCGGTGTTGATTCGAGCGGGAGTTCAAAAGAGCAACTCATCAACAATTCGGGAACACTGTCCGCTACCGGTTTGCTCCAATTGACAACCGCCAAGTTTGAAAATACCGCAAACGGTCTTCTAACAATCAATGGTCTCAAATTAACCTCTTCCGCAATCCTTAATCTTACAAGCAGTGGTCGTGAAGACGGCGGGTTGACCTTTACCGGCGATAATCCTTTTATTGAAATCAGTGCTAATTCCGTTCTTCAAGCCGAAGGAAAAACATTAAACCTGACCGGAGTGGAAGTGAATAACAAAAATTCTGTTGATGGAATTACAGCGGGTTCTCTTATGTTTGGTGCCGGCAGTTCTCTCGTCGGAGCAGGAAGTTACAACACCAACGCAACATTTCAAAAAGATTCCACACTAAAACTCGATAATAGCGGAACACTTGATTTCGGAAATCATGCTATTTGGTTACAGGAAGGAGCTGTTATTGAGTTGAGTATTAGTTCCAATGAAACCGGTTCGATTGTTACGGAGGGCAAGGTAACAATGGAAGAAGGTGTTTTACTTGCAATTACTGATGCTTCCAATTACGACGGAAGAACGAAAACTTTTAAAATTATTCAAGGTTCAGCGGGTTCTGTTTTTAAAGAGTTAAATTTGACGGATTCTCTGTTTTTCAAACTGAATCAAACATACGTTGACGATACAAACGGATTATCAGTTGAAATAATTAAATCCGCCGATCTTATTGATTACGTCAATTCCTCCAACCAAAAAAATCTCGGCGAATTAATTGACCGTCTGCTCAATAACGGCAACTTCAATGATTCGCAACGTGCAGTTTTCGATGCATTGTTACAGATTAGCACGGATCAAGATTACCAACAGAGTCTGGACCATCTTTCGGGAGCAACCCGTGAAAACTCCTTACTTTTTGCGCTTTCGTCTCCATGGCGTATTCCACTGGAAAACATTGGATTTCACCGTTTACCATTGGTGTTGGAAAACAGCCAAACAGGACAAAACCAAGCCGTATCGGATAACAATCCCCAAACCATACGCGGACAAAAATTCTTTACAAAACCAAACTGGCACTTACCAAAACAATACTTACCAAAACAATACTTACCCAAACAATACTTGCCCAAACGATATTTGCCTAAACGAAGTATTTCCCATGATCTTTGGGCGGACATTTACTATAATTACACAAAATTGAATGCGGACGGAAACGCTTCGGGCGGCAATGGTTCGCGCGGCGGATTTTATTTAGGGATGGCGTTACCGGCACTGTCAAAGGAATCACTTTGGGGTCTTTCTTTTGGTTATTCTGCCGGTCGATACGAACAATCTTTGGACAAAGTCAATTTGGGAGATTTTCAAATTGGTATTTATGGGGGTATGAATCTTTTCGCGCGTAATCTTCAAGTTCGCGGTTACATTGGTTATGGGATACAGAATTATGAAATTGACCGGAATATTCAGATTCTCCCTTACCAACCGTTTGCGGTTTCCGGCAAAACTGATGGTAATTCGATTTCTGCGGCGTTGTATTTTATTCGACCGGTTGATGTTTCGGAGTGTTTTCTGGTAAAACCGGTTCTGGGGTTTGACCTGGAACGTCTAACACAAGATGGTTTTACCGAAAACGGATTGGAAGGGGGAATTCTCACGTATGACAAAACATCGTTCACACGAACAATGTTCCGTTTGGGAATTACTGGTGATTATGTTTTTCGACGTATTGAGTTGACGGGACGTTTTATGTACGGTTTGAGACTAATCGGAAAAAATACTGTTAATAGCAATCATTATTTCCAAAATCCGGCAAATCTTCCATTTCGTACGGACAGTATTAATCTTGGGAGTCATTTATTTGATCTTGGTTTTGGCGGCAACATCAGCCTCAACTCAATAAAAACCACATTGCTCTTCCTCGATTACAATACAACATTCGGTAAAAATTCCAATTCCCATACCGCATCACTCGGATTACTCTGGAAACGATAACATAAAATATCAGGCAATCTAAAAACAAAGTAATGGGAACTACTAAAAACCTAATGTAAAAATTTATTGTTAGAAGGAACGCGGTCGTCTCGACCGCATTTTTAGGAGTTTTTTTTGTAAAAAAACAGTGCAGGCGAGACGCCTGCGTTCCTCCTAATATTAGTTTTTAGAAGTTACCTAATATATCAGTGGAATAATTTTTGGGGTTCTATTTTCGCGGCATTTCCTTAATTTATTATGTTTTCTTAGTCCCGCAGGGACGAGATGTGTATAACCGTAGGTGTAGCGAAGCGCAAC
>JAITIZ010000501.1 GCA_031279215.1 Planctomycetaceae bacterium | reverse complement strand
TTTTACCGCAATGTGAATCGTCGGAAAGTATTGATGTAAGTTACAAAATTCTAGATCGAATGACGGATCGCGCAAACGATCACTTTGAAAAAGCCAATAGACAGATTAATGCAGAAACTCTTGGTGTGATTGTACTTGCACCAACCGGGGTTAATATGGAATTACAATATATACGAGATATACCAAGTACAGTAAAGGGACTTTGTCTTGTAACACACTTGCGTCCTACTAATGTATCTTTTTATAATGTTGAAATCATTGAAGATACATGTCCCGCAACAGATGCAACTGGTATTTATCAAACATTTAATCATCCTCGCTGGTACTCTGGTTGGGCAAGTGTTAGTCAGGGAAATATCACAAAAGGCTGTCTTGTAAAGGGACCGAATTCACCTGACTCTGATAACGTATTACCTTACGATTGAGCTGGCGTAAGATGGAAAACGTCTTCCAGTGGTTATCCTGTTGTTCCAGGAAAGCTTACTTGGATAATACCTTGGATTTACCGTATAAAAGGTGGGATAGAAAAACCTAGTTTTACTTCTGTCACACAAAAAATGAATTTTAGTACAATTAATATGACAGTTGAAAAGTTTGGAATTTCACATATTTTTGCTTTGCCATAATTATACAATATTAACTATTATACATTTTAACAGATATGATTTTTGAAACATAATGATTGTGTTTAATTGCCTATCGTTAGTTATTCTCATGAGATTGGTATTGAATATTATTTTTATAGAATATCACATAAAATTATTGATCATGAATCATGACTGGTAGTGTGAATATTTTGGTATTGTTGAACATTGCAAAAATTTCGTAACAAACACACAAATATAATAACACTAACAACACATTGGTGAATACTATGAAATATGTATTTTTTTCTGTATGACATTACATATTCTTACTTTTCATTGCTTATTTGCTCAAGAAAATGACAATACTTCACAAAAAAAGATTGAGACAATTATTAGTGAAGTCAAAAAATCTATTGAGAACAATGATTTGACCCAAGCAGAATATTTAATCGAAATTTTATTCGGAAAAATAAAATTGGAAAATCACCTTGATAATGTTGTTCCTCTTTTGAGTCAAATGTTTAAGGGGATACAAAATTCGAATAATTTTTATATGTCGAAAATGGCTCGTGAATATGTATTAAACTCATGTTCGCTTAGTTCAATAGATATCAATAGTGTTTGTTCTCAAGTTGACTTGTTATTGTTTTATATTTACAAAGTTAATTGGAAAAATTTAGAAAAAAATAAATTAAAAGAATTAAGAAAACAGGATATCTCTCTCCTATTATCTCTTTGGAAAAAGTTGGAAAACGCTGCAAATATTGATGAAAATGAAATTAAACTGCCTAAATCTTTTTGGGAAGACGGGTTATATATGAATGAAGATTTAGTTTTTTTTGAAGATAAGGTAGCCGAAGAAAAATATAAAAAATATTCTGAAGAATTAGCTAAAGTTTTTCAAAAACGAAACGAGAAAAAAAACGCATTTGAAACGATGAAACAAAGAAAAGATGTCGTCATTAATATAATTGTTTCTTTATATTCTTTTCCACCTCATGAGAAAAAAGAAATAGAATCACTTTTTGAGAAATATAAAATTGACAATGACATATCAAAAAAAGTTCTTGCTCAAATCAAATAAAAAGCAGTTAAAAACAGACACTTCGACCTTTTACTTTAAAATGAAAGTCTTAAATGTTTTGGTCTCTTATTTCCGTCCGTAAACAAGGTACTATCGGCTATTACTGAATTGTACTTTGTTTATGCATAAAATTGAAACAAAAAACATGAGATACTAATTACAACCTATTACGGATATTAGTATTCATTGAATAATTGTTAAAATAGACAATTTTATATGCAAAATTTATTTCGTTTGACGGTCAAAATGTAACATTCGAAACCAAAGACAAAAAACAGGAAATATTTATTTTTGTCAATTTTCGAGATGAAGATCAAAAATATGTCAGAGAACAAATCAAAGAGAACGAAAAAAATGTTAGTAAAAATAATGTACTATAAATTTCGACAATTATATTGATACATCACAACATCAAATTCGGTGAACGTTATGTTGGGAAATTAAATTATTGTGTGTTTAATCGTTTCGTGTTTATCGTATCACCGTTTCGTGTGTGTGATGAGTATACCACGCACGGCTATATTGCTATATTGGAGATGCCCCTTCGGGGGGGGTATGTATGGTAAATAAATTTTTATATCTCAACAAATTAAAAACGCACTAATATATCAGTAGAATCTCCCAAAGGCTTCAATTTTATTTTTCACCAAATTCATAACCCAAAAAAGTTGAAAAATAAATATTCCAATGAAATATTACAAAATATTATTCTCTGTGTTCTCTGTGTCCTCTGTGGTTAATAAAAAAAATCGGAAATAATTTAGATTACAATAACGAAAAATATTTTTGCTAAAATCGTACAATTTTGGCAAAATTGATATTGTGTGAAATTTAAGTTTTATGTATTCTCCGCTTATTGATGTTAAACATCACATTCAACGTTTCAGATTATTTCGATTGAACATACTCCTTGTACTTTAAAATTCGGTTTTTATTTTCGGGAA
>JAITIZ010000337.1 GCA_031279215.1 Planctomycetaceae bacterium | reverse complement strand
TTGCGCTTCGCTTGACCGCCGGTTATGCATTTCACACCCCTAGCGGGGTTAAGAGCAAAAAATAAAAATTACACTGATAGATTACGTTTTTGCAAATTCCACTGATAGATTACCAAGTTTTTGTTATTTCATATAAATCGGCAAAGAACCGTTTTCGAGTTGCAAAATGGTCAGGTTGATTGCTGTTGTATATACTTTGCCGATATAACCTTGCGACCAGGAACCGTCATTGCCCGCTTCCAAGATAATTCGTTTAAATAATCGGTTACGGTACTCAATCCAGTCTTTACCGCCTTGACGGTATTTCACCTGCGCAAAATAATAATGAGCGTAATGCCAATGTCCATAGTCGTTGTTGCTTGAAATATTGCCGAGATTTTTATCGCAATATTTTAATAAATTCGGTACGAATTTATCGTCATACTCTCCGGCATTGAACAAACATGCGATTGCTGCTGCACTGATTGGCGGACGCCCGCCGCCGCCGTGAATATTGTACTGGACACCGCCTTCGCCTTGTTGAATCGAACAACGATGAATATACCCGATTGCTTTATCAATAATTTCTTTCGGCACGGGAATTCCGGCATTCCGGCAGCCGCGTAACGCTTGAACTTGTGTAATTGTTGTGGAACCTTCGTCGAAATCATTGCCGTCTTTTGCGCTGACGTAACCCCAACCTCCCGCTTTGGTTTGCGCCTGACCGCAAAACTGAACCGCTTTGGTCATCACATCAATCAATTCATGACGTTGTGTTTCGTCTTCTTCTTCGCCGAAAACTTGGGACAAAAAGAGTAAACCAAAACCATGACCATAAGTGTAACGATCATCGGTACTATCGCCGATTAAACCGTTTTGCCGTGAACGCCGAACAAGAAATTCAACAGCACTACGAATATTCGAAGCGTATTTACCTTGTGTTGCGGTGGAACCTTCGGCAAGCAACGCTATTCCGGCCATGCCGGTCATTGCTGACGGATAAGAACCGTTTGCGTCCCAACTACCGCGCCGAGATTGAGTTGATGCCAGCCAGTTTAACCCTCGCGACACTACACGGCTCAAGTCCGATTCCGAAACCTGAGCAGATACCGGTAATAAAAATACACCGGAAATTAAAAGAAATAAACCCGTTAATACCAATCTTTTCATCTATGCCCAACACAAAATTTTACATGATTACAGTTTTCAGTTTATTTCCAACCAGATTTATTTCGGTCAAATTCATTCCGATCAGAATTTATTCTAGTTAAATTTATTCTAGTTAAAATTATTCTAGTTAAAATTATTCTGGTTAAAATTATTCTGAGAGTTGATTCAAGGCATTACGGAGGTCTTCGATTAAATCATCTGCGTCTTCAATTCCCATAGACAAACGAATCAAATTATCGGTAATTCCGATTTTTTGGCGTTCTGATTCGGGCAGAGCGGCGTGGGTCATACTTGCCGGATGACACAGCAATGATTCAACACCGCCAAGACTTTCCGCAAGAATAAACAGTTTCAACCCTTCAAAAAAACGATTCACACACGGCAAATTTCCGTTCCGAATCTTGAACGAAACAATTCCGGGTAATCCTTTCATTTGTTTGGCAACAAGATGGTGATTTGGAAAATCCTCAAAACCCGGAAAGAAAACTTCTTCAACACACGAATGACCGCGTAGAAATTCCGCAACCCGATAAGCATTTTCTTCATGTTTTTTCATTCGCAGCGGCAGAGTTCGGAGACCGCGTTGCAAAAGATAACAATCCATCGGTCCCTGAACTGCGCCAGCTGCATTCTGATAAAATTTTAATTGTTGCCAAAGAGTTTCGTCGTTAACGACAATTGCTCCGCCAATGACATCACTGTGTCCTCCGATATATTTGGTGCAACTATGTGAGACAATATCCGCACCCAATGCCAATGGATTTTGGAATGCCGGACTTGGAAAGGTATTATCGACGACGAGGAATGGTTTTTCACCTTTTCTATTTTTGAAATTTTTGACATATTGTGCGGTTTCGGCGAGATCGAGCAGGGTCAACAAGGGATTTGAGGGTGATTCTGTCCAGACGAGGGTTGTTTTATCTGAGAGGGCGGTTTGAATTGATTCTGGGGTTGTTTTGTCGGCAACTCGCACGGTAATTCCGTATTTTTGGTAAACTTTGTGAAACAGCCGATAAGTACCGCCGTAAATATTGGCAGTTGTAACGATTTCGTCGTTTGGTTCGAGGAGATCGAGAATTGCGGTTGATGCTGCCTGACCGGAAGCGAAACAAAGGGCATGTTTTCCGCCTTCGAGAGTGGCGATGGAAGTTTCAAGTGAGCGGCGGCTGGGATTATCGCTCCGTGCATACTCAAAACCGTTGCGTAATTTTCCAATACCGTCCATCTGGAATGTCGAGGTCAACGAAACCGCAATATTAACGGCTCCCGTATGAGGATCAGGGCGTTGTCCGGCATGAACAGCAAGTGTTGCAAATTTCATTGTAATTTTTTTTATATGTCAAAAATTTGAAGTTTATTATGAGAAGTTCCATGTTTCATCTAAAAACATCCCTAATAAAACGTAATCCAAAAAATATGTCCTACATTGTATCCCCAAGATTTCAAATGACAATGGACGGTACAACCTGTTTTTGATAACCCTTTACCGAATTAGTAGTTATTCCGTAGCGATTCTATTGTAATATCAGGTAAATAAGTAAGATCGCTGCTGAATCATTACAAATAATCATCAGTAAGTAGTTGATAGTTGATAGTTGATAGTGGATAGTTGATAGTGGATAGTGGATAGTTGATAGTAGAGAGTGCGGATTACTACCCAAACGGTAATAATTCCGCATGCGACACTCTCCACTCTCCACTCTCCACTATCAACTAAATAGATTGCCTTTTCAGGGCTTCGGTTTAGGTTGGTATTGTTACCCACTCCGTTGGCAAAAGTATCTACACATCTTTTGGGTCATTTTGTTTTTTTGTTGGTATTTTTTTTGCGGTCATGAGTTTCGAGTTGGTGTCCTTTTTCGGATTGGTCATTTTGGGGAATTCCGTGGGCCTCCCATGTCAGAATTTCGAGAAAATTTGAATTTGTTTCGTCTTTTACAAAGGTACTTTTGTTTTTTTGCGTACGCTCTTCGTGTCGTAACGCGGATAATTTTGTTGCAATTTATAAGATTTTATAGAATGATTGATTAAACAGGTAATGTATTCGGGAGTTCCCCTAAGGCGGAATACCTCCCTTGAATTGATTACAAATTTCTTTGATCTTGTCGAGGTCATAATGGCATGATTCCAGAAAATCAAGCATTCGTAACCAAACAAATAAACCCGAAAGTAAAATACCTGTTGTATAAGGTTTTTTCGTTTGTGCGTTTTGCCGCTAAAACGAAAACTCTGTCTGTACTACTCTTCACTATCAATTACGACATGGTTGGTTGTATTATCGACTATTAAAATCAGGTACAATATGTTTAATGAAAATATTTCAACATATCACATTCGGTCTCAGTCTGATAAGTCAAACGGTTCTTTGGCTGGCAGGATTTTTTGCAATTACCGGTTTTTTGCGGCGCAAACCGCTCAATATTGACACGGAATATAGCAGTATTACTGTATTGGTATTAACTGTTTGGGTTGGTTTTTTGATTTTCCTGTCCCGCCTCTCACAACAACCGGAATACACACAAAAATATAACCTTTTTTGGATTCCTGTTTTGTTAATCGGATTCCTTTTACCATTTCCTTTGTTGGTTCTTTATGTTTCCTTGTTGGGAATTGCCGAATTTCTCCGGTGGCTGCCGGCAGGAAAAAGATACCCCAATAATACTCTTCCGGTTGTCATACCCGTTGAGGATGATCCCGATCAAGAGGATTATTTTGATGATTCCATTACACAAAAAATTGTCCGCCATCTCACCGAAACAGGAAAAGACCGATTAGAAGGAACTTTTCTGGTTGAATTTCAAAACGAACAATTAACTGTAACTATTCATATCCCGTTTTGTCCGGTTTTTGAATCCAATCCCAATGTTGAAGTTTTTCTTCTTGACGATATTGATGTTAAATGGAATATTTTTAAACCGCATCCTTTTGGTGTACGAATTGATCTTAAAAGAAATTCCTGTAAAATACAACGAGTTCATATTCTGGTTGTTGCAGAATAAAAAACAAAACAGTATTATAGAACCGTTTTGTAACTGTTTATTTAAATAGTCCGCAAATTATGCAGGTTTTCAGAGGTTATGTTTTAACGGTTAATAAAAGTTAATAAAATAAACAGTTATCAATGAATCAGTGTTTTTCCTTCCGGTGCCGAACTCGTAACCAAGATCGAAAATGTTTGAAATTCCGTTTTCCTTGGGCGTTTCTTGTGTTTAATTTAGGGCTTTGTCTTCTTTTGTTTTGGAGTATTCTGTTCGGTAATCAACAAACTTGTTTTCGTGACGAATCTCATTTTCACTATCCGCTTTTTCGATATATTCAAGCGGAATTGAGTGCCGGCCGATTTCCGCTTTGGACTCCGTACGATAATATCGGGCAACCCTTTTTCGCAAACGCTGCTGTTGGAATTTTATATCCGGGAAAACTAATATTTTTCCTTCCTTTTGATTTTGCTTTATTGTTCAGTTGGTACATTGCCGGTCATGTATTTCTTGCAACATTAACATCATACCGTTTAATGCGGTTTTGGCAAATCAGTTCGTGGGGAGCAACTTTGGGAGCTTTGTCTTATGGTTTCTGCGGAACAGTTTTCGGACAATATTGTAATCCTACTTTTCTTCTCGGAGCGGCTTGGGTTCCCGAAGCGGTTTTGTGGGCAGATCGCACCTTGATTCGGCGATCTTTTCGCAATGCTCTTATTTGTGCAGCAATTCTTTCCATTATCTTATTAGGCGGTGATCCTCAGGCGGCGTTTCATGTTGGTTTGGCGGCATCTTTGTTGGCGTTATTCCGTTGGCGGCGCGAACAGATTCTTCTAAAAACCATCGGAGCGATTCTCGGCAAGAAACCATCATCTTCTCTCTCTTCTATTTTTTCGTTACGTTCACTTACAGGATTGATTCGCAACCGGGTTGTTTTACTTGGTATTATCGCCGGAACAACCTTTCTGTTTTCGGCGGTTCAGATTTTTCCATCCGGTGAATATGCGCGGTTTTGTGACCGTACTGGTTACAAAAAACCTCGTTCTATTTGGGAAATTCCCGCTTTTTTATTGGCAGACGAAAAAAATCTGGCTAAAGATGAAATTATTTTTGACGATACCGCCGTTTCAACAAGACAATCGGCTGATGTGAGTCGGTTGACGCGTTGGCAAGGGATTTTCAATGGTATTTTTCAACGGGGTATTGTTGACGCCCATCAATTTGCCTCCTACAATTTCAGTACTCATCCGCTTAATTTCGTATCGTATATTTGGTCTAATGTTACAGGAAGAAATTTTCCGCAAAATACGGCGTGGTTCGGGACGGTTTTTCGTTATATTAAATCACCCGACTGGCATTTTACTTTTTATGCGGGAATTGTTCCGATTTTGCTTGCGGTTCTGATGTTCCGGTTTCGGCTGCGTCCCACGAGTAATGTTCGAATTGTCTGGCTTTCTTGGCTTTTCGTAATTACGCTGCTTGGCGGAATCGGGTATTACGGATTGGGTTGGATGTTGGTTTTTTGTTTTAATATTCCGATGGAACAGAATCCGGTTGCCGCTCCGGTTGGCGGAGTTTATTGGTTGATGCAGGTTTTGATCCCCGGTTATATTCAATTCCGTTACGCCCCCAAGCTGCTCACTTTTGCCGCTTGTCCGATGGCGGTTCTGGTTGGTTACGGTCTTGATTTATTGTTGTTGAATTTTGTTCAGAAAACGGCGGATTCCGCTATAAAACCTGATTGTGTCAAATTATTAAAACGTTTTAGATGGTTTGCGGTTGGTATTATTTTTATTTCGATTCTTTTACTTCTTCCTGCATCCATGCCAAGTGAATGGAATAATCTTGCTGCAAAAATTCCCGCCGGTGAATTTAACGGACCCTTCAAACCGGAACTTGCCCAAAAACAAGTTGTCGGCTCGTTAATACAAACAATATTGGTTTTATTTTCTGTTCTTTTGTTATTTCGTTACAGATCGCATGTTTCTGTAACGGTGTTTTCGATTATTCTTTTGGGAGTTGTTGCTGCCGATTTGTATGCTTCTTGCCGTCCGACCTTGTTTTTGATGGACCGAAGTCAATATTACAAGAATCACCCCGAATTTCTGAAACGTATAGAACGTCCCGATGATTTTATGCCGATTCGTATTCATCAGAGTATCAAATCGCCGACACGTTGGCAGTTGGAATCTTCGCCGAATCGTGAAACGGAATTTCGTATCTATGAACGCCGGTTAATGCAAATGCAACATCATTACGATGCTCCGCGTAATCATTTTGGTTCTTTGCCGGTTGCAAAAGTAATTGAATCGGGAACGATGAGTCCTTATTCCTATATTACGTGGGTACGGCGAAATATACGCAACGATTATCGATTTGAAAATAATCTCATGTTTCTTGGAGTGGAATATGTGTTGATGGATGTTTCCAAACCGCTTGACCCCAATCTCGCAACAATACTTGTCTATCCCAACCAAGCCGATACGCCGACTGATTGGCCCGAAAATACGGTACTTTGGCAATTGAAAAATCCCCGTCAACGAACTTGGATTGAAAGAGAAAATAATAGAGAAAATAAAGAAGAAAATATTGTTGTAAAAAATCACAACAAGGAAATAGAACAAACAGAATACGAATTTTCCCGTATTATCCATTACGAACCAAGTAATCTTGTTATTGAAACAAAATTATTAAAATCAGGAACGGTTGTTCTTTCCGATCAATTTTGGCCCGGTTGGCAACTCTGGATTGAAACACTTTCAAATGATGGTCAACAAATTGTTTCCTCTATTCCGGGCAATATCCGACCGATTGAAGGAATTTTTAGGGGAGTTGATCTTCCTGCCGGACATTTCCGCCTGAATTACCGTTACGTTCCTGATTCCTTTTGGCGGGGAGCTGTTTTATCGGGAATAAGTTGGTTTGTATTTTTGATGCTGTTATTTATCGGGGCTTTTGTTCCAAAAAAAGAAGTCCGGTAATAGATTTTTTGTATTCATTTAATTGATATTTTATTATGTTACGATTTATATGGGAAGTAGATCATGTTTCGCCGAAGGATTTTTACCCGCCGTTGCGTCGGCGTACTCACCGAATTGACCTTGAATTACATTTGGAAATTAAAAACTAGGTAGTAATCCGCTTGCGACACTCCACTATCAACTCTCCACTATTAACTACACATGGAGCCAATTGACTTATTAGATAAAATCCTTACGCAAATCAAACAGAAAGAAGGAAAAAATTATATTTCCTTTGCTGCTTTGCTTAGTAAATTAGGAAAAACCGGTCGTAAACTTTTGGACTTGACTGAAACCAAACCAACCGTCTCAATGACAGAAAAATCGTTACGACCTTATCTTGGCAGTGCGTTTATGATTCTTAAAGGATCAAGAACGAGTTTTCTCGCATTTAAATTACCTATTGACGAAATTGTTTTTGAAGTGCTCCGAATTAAGTTTCAAAAAGGTTCATTTTCGCCGGCGCAATTGACCCAACACATGCCGATGAAAAAGGACGAATTTATTGCATGTTTCAATCGTTTACTCGAAGCGAAGCGGATTACTGTGAGTGTTAATGCGGAATTTAAGGTTACGGTACGAAATGTCGATATGTCAAGATCAACAACAGGATCAACAACAGATTCAACAACAACAACAGCAGTAACAACAACCTATCAACCCCCAATATTGACAACTCGTTCCCAAACATTCGTATCTTCTGTACTTTCACCACAGGATGACCGCCGGCAATTTCGGGAGGCGTTTGATGAACTGGACAAAGGACGCATTTTTGTTAGAATATGTAATTTACGGCGACAACTCGGTTGGGATGAAGAACGTTTTAATTCATTACTCCGGCAATTCCGTACCGAAGGTATTGTACAACTCCATACCGGAGATATTTCCAGCATGAGTGAAGAGGAAATTGCTCAGAGTTTCACGGACGAGAACAATTTCTTTTATGTAACATTGACAATGAAACCTCAGACAGATATTCGATGACTTCTTCAACTTTTCTCCCGGATGTTCTCAATATTTTACAAAAGCGGAATCCTTTTGTGGACAATGCTGCTGCGTCCCCTTGGTCGTCGTCTGTTTTTCCCGATGTTCTCTCGATTAACAGCAAACCGTTTGACGAAATTACCTATTTGATTTCTGCGAAAGCCTATAATCCCGAACAACCGTTGGCGGGACTAATACTTGGCGAAGCCGGAATGGGGAAAACTCATTTATTGCAGCGAATTTTGAATTATTGCCGTAATCTCGATACAACAACATTGTTTGTTTTTGTTAAACCCTTGTTCGATCCGGATAAACCGCTCCATCATCTACTTCAAGAAATCGTTCTGAATCTTTCCAAGCAAATAAGCAACAAATATTCTTTTTCTCAATTTGAACGTCTTGTTGCTGAAATTATGCGTGATTATGTTCGTTATCGTGTTACAAACAATACGGCAGACAACACCCCCAATAATCAGCGTTTCCTAAAACAGTTTGAATCAGATGTTTTCCATATTTTTACAAATCAACAAAAAGTTAGCAGTAAATCTATGGAAATTATTGAAAAAGAAGCGGTAAATTCTATTCACGCCCAAGTTCCTGAAATAAGCAAAAATTTTCTGAACGTTATTTTCCAATATAAAACGTACGAAAAACAAGGACTTGTTCGTGATTGGATTAAGGGCGGAATATTGAGTGATGACGATTGTGAACTATTGGGAGTTAAGTCGCGAGCGAACCTGTCCGAAAAAGCACTGGAACAGGAATCGCGCGAAATGCTCCTTTCACTTGGAGTTCTTTTTCAGCGGTACCGGCTTACGGTGGTCGTTTGTTTCGACCAACTCGATAATCTTATTGATCCGGAATTGGTTGCCGGTTTCGCAACCATGATTCACCTTTTGGTCAATGATCTTTCAAGTATGTTACCATTGGCTTTTACTCGGGCGGATTCATGGAATGAACGTTTCAAAAAATATTCAGATCGTGCGTTTTCGGATCGGTTGGAATGTAACAAAATACCGCTCTCCAACTGTACCCGAGAACAAGCAAAAGAACTTGTTACTGCACGGCTGGACACTGTTTTTCTGGAAAAAGATACCAATGAAAATTTGGTAAAAAATTGGTTCTACGAACAATTTGATACGAAATTGAACGCTGATTTATCACCGCGTGAAGTCATTTGTCTTGCCAATCGTATTATTAGAAATTCGGATTCGATTCCGGTTCCGCTAACACCTTCGGAAAATCTTGCTGCGGAGTACAAAATTGCTCAAGAAACTGTTATGGCGGATTTCGAGGGTTGGGATCCCGAATCGGAATATCTCAAAAAAGCGTTGGAACTCTGGCTGCAAAACCGAAAATCTGTTCTGAATATTAAGGAAGGAAAAGGAAAATATACAAATTGGACAGGATATTTCGTTCCTACAACAAACAATGTAACCGATGAAGAAATTCCAGAGGAAATTCCTGAAAAAAATCCGGAGAAAATTCCGGAGAAAATTCCTTTCTTTTTTTTCATCAATACGTCAAAAAATTGGTTAGTGGTTTCTGCCATATTGCGCCGTGCCATTGAATTTCTGAACGAAAATCCCAACGGACGATGTGTTTATATTGCCGACCAACGGTGTAACTTCTCTCCAAAATGGAAAGCAAACGAATTGCGGGAAGAATTTGAACGGCTTGGCGGAATTTTTTTAATTCTTGATCCGGTTACGGTTGTTTATTGGTATGGATTGGTTGCCTTATCCTGGAAAATCGGTAACGGCGATATCTTGTTTGAAACAGAACAAAGTCTGAAAACTGCAACAGAAAAAGATCTTGCTGTTTTTTTGTCGGATCAATTTGAACCCTTTGAATCTCAAGCGGGGTTTGACCGTTTATTCAAATTTTCGTAATTATTTATACTTCTTGCAGTCATCAATTGTAATAATTGGTAATCTATCAGTGAAATTTTTGTTTTTTTACCGTACTTGGAGGGCAATTTCACCGGCAAGGCAACGATAATCTTCTGCTCCGTTGGAGTTGGAATCATATTCGAAGATCGGACGGCCAAAACTTGGGGCTTCGGCAAGTTTGATATTACGGCGAATCTTTGTCTGGAACATTTGTGCATTAGACCAAACAGTCGGTTGAGTGTGTTTTTGCTGGAAAAAAGCGTCAATATCTTGAGCCACTTCCGACGCTAACCGAGTTTGTCCATCGTACATACAAAGAATAACTCCACTCAACATCAACCGGTTATTGAGTCGTCGGGCAACCAGTTCAATCGTTTTAAGTAACCGGCTCAGACCATGTAATGCCAGAAAATGCGGTTGAAGCGGGATAAAAACCTCGTCAACAGCGGTTAACGCATTGATTGTCAAAACACCCAGCGAAGGCGGACAATCAATAAAAATATAATCGAATTTTGTATCATCAACTGCCAGTTTGTCACGAAGAATCATTTCCCGCCCGACAACTCCGGCAAGTTCCAATTCCGCCGCCGCCAAATCAAGATGAGCAGGAATAATCCAAAGATTTTCACCAGCCTGTTTGCGGACATCAGACAATTTCATATCACCAACCAATACATTGTAAATCGAATCAAATTCGACTTGCGGCTCAATTCCAAAATGCAATGTTGCATGAGCTTGCGGATCAAGGTCAATCAAACAAACTTTTGCCCCAGTCGCAGCTAATGCCGCACTAACATTGACTGCTGTCGTTGTTTTACCAACACCGCCTTTTTGGTTCATAATTGCTATGGATCGCATAATTTCTCCTGACGTTTTCTCAAATAAACGGAAAAAAAACCTAGCCGTAAATATTTCTAGTTATAAAAATAATAATCTTTCAGTGGAAGTAATATATCAGCGGAATTTTTGTTTTTTATATTAGCCCCGATAGGGGCGGGCTATAATACTAACGCCCTTTCAGGGCTGCTATGGTTGTTATCTACAATAATTCCGCTAAATATATTACCAGTGGAATTTTTGTAGATAACAACGATAGTAACCCTGATGGTAAAACAATTACAAATTTTCATAACAAAAGGAAGGATATTATATCTGTTGAATCAATATTGTCCAAGAGCAAAATTGTAATTTTTTTTGAGGAAGGAAATTTTTCTTGCGAATTTTCCTAGTGTTCACAGGCTGGCTGTTAAAATGGGTAAAATTTTAACAGAAATCGTGATTTTGAACGGCAGACTTGCTATTTTCAAATCTGTTTTTTCCAAGATTTTGTTTGTTCTACTTGTCTGCCGATAATATACTTTATCCTGTCATAAATCGGTGCGTTTTTCCATTTAATGTCGTATGTGGTCGATATTCATTGTACCAATCAAAGAATAATTTCGTTTCATAAATCATGTCGTCTTTTGAGATTGGAACAACAATTCTTCGCGTACAACCATACTTGTACGTTAAAATAACACGTTCCGTAACCGCAATCGAACCATGTTTGCCAATAGTCCCGAATCGTTGTTTGAAAGTGTGTCAGGATTATAGCCCATCCCAACGGAATGGGTTACAATGACCAATCATTTAAAAACTCTGCAAAGGCGGCATTGTCGTTGAGAGTTGGGAGTTGGGAGTTGAGAGTGCCGCATGCGGAATTATTACCTACAAATTCCAAAACAATCAGCAATATTACAACAATTATAAATTATGTTTACGGAAATCACTAGTTCATCGAATCCGAAAATCAAGGAAGTTATCAAATTACGCGACGGTAAATATCGGCGGAGTTCGGGGCGGTTTCTGATTGACGGTATTCGTGAAATCGAACGGGCATTCTGTTGCGGTGTTAAAATTCTTGAAGTGTTCGGCAATCAAAAAATAATGAACGGTTTTGCAAAAAAGTTTGGAAAAGAGGTGTTGCGGACAAATGTGTTCTATTCTATTTCGGATACGTTACTTGAAAAAATTTCTTTTGGTAATAGGAATGAGGGAATTGTTGTTGTTGCTGAAATTCCAAAGGAAACCGCAAAATTATTTGAAACAACAATTCGCTCTGTTTCTGTTCCGCTTCTTGCTGTTTTGGAAGGTATCGAAAAGCCGGGTAATTCCGGTGCTATTTTTCGGAGTGCGGATGGAGCGGGTCTTGACGGAATTATTGTAGCGGATTCTATTACCGGCCTTTATAACCCCAACACGATTCGAAGCAGTTTAGGGACAATTTTTCAGATTCCGCACGCCGCAATGGATTCCGTTTCAGCAATACAATGGCTTCAGCAGCATAAAATCCATTGTGCTGTTTCACGTTGTGATGGTGTTGTTCCTTATACGGATTACGATTTTTGCCAACCGACAGCAATTGTTCTTGGCAATGAAGCGGAAGGACTTTCGGATATTTGGCGCGGAAATAATATGACAACGATTTCACTTCCTATGTATGGAATTGCCGATAGTCTCAATGTTTCCAATACAGCAGCTATTTTGTTTTATGAAGCCCTCAGACAAAGAAGAAAAAGAGAGTGATTGGAGGGACACGATTTTTTTGTAACTATAACTCTAAATTACCGCTACAAACGCCAAACACGGAATGACCAACCTCAAAGAACACCGATGACAAAATATTTTTGGGGGCTTGCTTGATTGAATCGGTTGATTCCGGCTATAATAGTGATTCGTTTTTTGATTTTAAAATATTTATGCGGTTTTATACTATTAATTGTATCACCGATCCGGTTTGGGGGTTGTTAGTCCGGTTTTGGGAACAGTTGATTTGTTACCGTGTCGATAAACCAGAAATTTCAACTGTTTTCACTACAGAATGAATCAGGATTCGGCTTATTGGAAAAAAAGTATTCGCTATACAGCACTCTCTGATATTGGCTTGCGGCGAGCAAACAATCAGGATTCGTATGCAATCAAAATCGCCTCTAATACTCGGCAATGGTTGGATCGCGGACATTTGTTTCTTGTTGCTGACGGGATGGGAGCTCATGTTGCCGGCGAAGTTGCCAGTCATCTGGCGGTGGAAACTGTTGTCCAAAGTTACTTCAAACGAATCAACGAATCACCGCCCCAAGCATTGGTTCAAGCCGTGTACGACGCCCATCGAATTATTAAAGAAAAAAGCCGGCGTGAAGACGCTTACCGTGATATGGGAACAACCTGTGATGCTTTTACCATGTTACCGCAAGGTCTTTTAATTGCACATGTTGGAGATTCGCGGGTTTATCGGGTTCGCGATCATGTTATTGAACAGTTAACCTTTGATCACAGTCTTGTCTGGGAAGTCTGTATGGTTACAGATTTACCGTTCAATCAGGCACCGAGTTATATTCCCAAAAATCAAATTACCCGTTCTCTGGGACCAACAGAAAAATTAGTTGTTGATTTGGAGGGACCTTATCCAATTACGGTTGGCGACACGTTTTTAGCTTGTAGTGACGGCTTGAGCGGTCAGGTGTCTGACGGTGAAATCGGTGAACTGCTTACTGTTTTTCCACCGGAAACCGCCGCAGAAACATTGGTAAACCTCGCCAATCTCCGAGGCGGTCCCGATAATATCACTGTTGTGATCGCCCAAGCAACAGAATCATCCGCCGCAACACAAGAAGTTGATGCAGAATTAAAAATTCCGTTTTCGAGTTGGGTTGTTTTGGGAACAACAATTTTTTTTGGAATTGGGGCAATTTTGGGTTTTATTTTAGGAAATATTCCGCTTAGCAGCCTGTTTGCCATAATAACGGTATTTTCAGTGTTTTTTTTCCTAATGCTTGCCAAAAAATCACTGTTTGAAGGTTCGCCGTTCCTCCAAACCATACAATCCGGCGGCAAAATACCTTACACAAAAACAGCATGCGCCCCCAGTCATGAATTTGTCGTAACATTATCCAAAATCCTTCAGGAATTACGTGAGGCAACAAAAGGACAGCAACTCAGCGTCAATTCAAACGAAGCCAATCAATATGAAACGAAAGCGGTTAAAGCTGTTGAAGCTCAAAACATGGTTGTTGCCATCCAAAATTACGCATTAGCAATCAATCACCTTATGCGGGAATTGAAAAAATCAAGTTCAAAGAAAAAATAGTAACAATCTATTTTGTGTCATTGTCTATTTTCGTCCGCAAATTACGCAGATTTACGCAGAGATTCGATCTTCGCGGATTTTCAAGGATTCTTTTTTGAGAGTACGAAATAACGAAACAAACAAAGGAAGAATAGACAAAAATTATTTTCAAAAAATTTTTAAACACGAAATACACGAAAGGTAATCTATCAGTGGAATAATTGTTTAAGTTTAAAAAGGTCTTCGCCCTGCAAGGGCGAGATAGTAGTTGATAGTTGATAGTGGAGAGTGGATAGTGTCGCAAGCGGAATGATGACCGTTTGGGTAGTAATCCGCATGCGACACTATCCACTATCAACTCTCAACTATCAATAATCTCGTCCCTGCGGGACTAAGAAAACATAATAAATTAAGGAAATTCCACGAAAATATGATCCAAAAAAATTATTCCACGTGATATATTACGGAAATTTAAACATTAAAAATGTGACGGCACAAAGTATAATTCGATATAATTGATACAATCAATACAATCGGACAATTGGTATAATCTGAAACTAAAAAATCTCGGTGTTTGCTAATTCGTGTAATAAAAAGAACTCAATGAGAAGGAGTCGGTTTGCCGAATAAATGAAAGACTCGCCAAAAAAATCGTAACCGTTCCTAAACTGTTTTATTTATTTACATTTGAGAATTCCGTTTGGATAAATGGTTAGTTACGGAAGCGTCAAACCGTAATTACAATTCTGAGGCAATAAATCAAACACTACTCGCTGACATGTCAAATTATCGAATTATTATTCTCTTTTTTTGTTTGACGTTCAACATTTCCGCAATTATTGCCGATATTCCGGCGGCGTCTGTTGTTCGTGAAGAGGGAATTTATCTGACTAAAACCGAATTTGAATCGTTTTTACAACAATATCAGACAGAACACACGCCAAAATCGGATTCGGGAAAAAGTTTTGCATGGAAAAAAGGACTTTTTACGATTACGCCTTATGGTTATATCAATTTAAGTGCGTCCTACGAAACGGAGCGGACTACAACCGGCGATTATACTGTTTTTGCCAATTCTCCTGATTTGGACGATGATTCCGGTTTTAATGTTGATCCGAAATCGACCCGATTGGGACTCAAAATTGCGAGTTCCGGTATTCCTGGTTGGAGTGGTTCAAAGTCGGAAGGAGCAATTGAATTTGATTTTCAGGGAGCGTTTCAAAGCCGGAATCGTGGTAGTTTGTTACTTCGCAAGGCGTATGTTTCGGTTTCTGATGGTCAAACGAAATTTCTTGCCGGTCAGGATTGGGAGATTATTTCACCGCTTTACCCGAAAACATTGAATTACACGGCTGGTGCTTGTGTCGGCAATGTTGGTTATCGTCGGGCGATGTTGCGTGTTGACCGCCAGTTCAATTTTTGTAATTCGAGTCATTTGCTGACTCAATTTGGTATCACCGATCACGTCTTTCGTGATAACACCGCTGTTTCTCCGGCATCATCGAGTTGGCCTGTTATTCAAGGACGTTTGGCTTATAGTTTTGGTAACAGTTGCTTTAAACACGGAAAACCAATTACCTTGGGGCTGTCCTCACATCTTGGAGAACAACGGTTTACGTTTGCAGGAAATGACCGAAAAAATCTTCGAACATGGTCATTCAATATTGATTTTGATTTACCGATTACGCAAAAACTTGGTTTTCAGATGGAATATTTTCTCGGTGAAAATCTGGCAACAATTGAAGGCGGTATTTTGCAAGGAGTTGACTCCCAACGCCGAAATACTATTCGGGCTCAAGGCGGTTGGGCGTCATTCACCTATCAAGCTACAAAAAAATTACAAACTAATTTTTGTTATATGATAGATGATCCGTTCAATAATGATGTGGTGTCCGGTAATGCCGATAACAATTTGGCACGAAATTACAGTCATTGTCTTTTTATCAATGCGTTATACAATTGGAGTGATGCATTGATGACCGGTTTTGAAGTTGACTTCTGGCGAACACACTGGCAACGTTACAACACCGAAACCCAAACCATAACTCCGCTCACTCCCGGAACACCAATTCGATATGAATTGACAGTGCGTTACACATTCTGAAAAAACCAAACCTTGAAAAACAATAATATTTCACTGGAATTTTTGTTCGATGACTACAAGAAGTATATAAACTTTTTTGGGAGTATGTGATTTCCGCCTAAGAACAGAAAAAAAATTTGGGGAGGTCTTGACATATTTTAATCTCTCACGTAATATATGTTAATAATTAATTTTGTATCTTTTTTGATTTCAACATTTGGAGACTAAATTATATTTTGAAAAATAAATTGCCCGAATTTTTGTTCGGGTATTAAAAAAATCGAGTACGTCAACAAACACTAAAATCGCTTAGGCGAGCAGTTTTTTTCTACATTACGACCGGATTTTCCGGGTAGAAAATTACTTGATCAAGAGAGTTGCGTGGCTCCCGAAAAGGGAGCGTCACGTCTTGGTCATAGGTATAATTCAGCGTTACACTTTAATATGTAATGCACCATTTTCGTAGGTGGGAAGAAGCCTAGTTTTAGTTACGTGTCGCTCCTAAATAATTCTAAGAGCGATATTCTGTTGCCGTTTCTCGGCGTTACGTTTTCCCCCCTTTTTAGCAAAAGCAGATTATTTGTTATGTAATCTGTAAAGTTTAATACTT
>JAITIZ010000434.1 GCA_031279215.1 Planctomycetaceae bacterium | reverse complement strand
TAATAACAAGTTACGTCTGGGGTTTGCGTTATATTGATGATCTTGTGTTACGGGAAAAAGGTAGCGAAAGATTATACCCACTCGCTGATCCGAACTGGAATGTTGTTGCAATTTGTAATGTTTCAGGTGATGTGCTGGAACATTATACGTATAATGCATTCGGAAAATGTAACGTATTTGATGCTGATTTTACAACAAAAGCAGGAACAGAATTGAATTGGACGAGGACGTTTACCGGACAGGTTCTTGATGCGGAAACTGGATTGATGCTTTATCGGAGGAGGTATTATCAGGTGGAATTTGGGAGATTCATTAGCAGAGATCCAATTGAGTATGATACGGAAGATGTCAATTTAATGAGAATATGTTCAAATTCTACACCCAACTTCAATGATAGTTTGGGGGAAAGTAAATGTACTGAAGGTACCGCCGAGTTACGAATTATAATGAAAGGGCGTTTCGTAGAGGTACCATCAACGTTACCGGTTCCTGTTGAAGTGATGAATGCAATTATTCAAACATGTCGTTCGGAATTTGGGCACAATGTAATAGAAGTAACAAAGCATGAACCAATTCTTGAATGTCCTGAGGGACAAACCCTAACGATAATCTCTGATACGTATAAAGGTTACCGACATTTAGGTGGTTCTGCTAAAAGTGAAAAATGTAAATATGATATTTCAGCTTACGTGTGGTACCCTTCATCTCCTGGCAAGCCAGGATATTATAAGTTTCATGTTCAAAAAGGTACAATCAATATTAAAATTTTTCCAAACAGGCGATATGAAAGAGTTTATGAGAGAAAATATAAGTGTTGTTGTACATAAAACGATGAAAATCAATTAAATCATCATTGAATTAATCACTGCCCTTTCCAAATTTTTTTATTTTTTTGTAACTGTACTTTCCTAAAAAAGTTATGTAATTTCCTTATTTTTCAGGTATTTTTATTTTTTGACGTGTTTGCTTTTGGATATAAAGAGCCCCAAAAACCATATCGGATTTTTATAAAAAATTAGTTACAAAAATATTAAAAAAATAACAAATTAGATATAAGGATACAGACGATCCATTTTGATACAAGCCCCCCATTGTCCGAATTTCTTAGAAAATCGAATAGTACAAAGAAAAATACCAATAGTTTCAAAAAAATTGTCGGATGGTTCTTTTTTTATGTAATGGGGATTGACTAAAAAAATAAAAAATGTTTAAAAAACTGCTTGTTATTTTTGGAAAGGGCAGTTAATCAGTAAACGAACTTTTTGTAATAATCGAGATTTTGCAAAGTTCATAACCCAGATATCCGAATCACAACAAATTTGAAAAAATATGCAAAAACATCAGAAAAAAATAGGAAATATCCGCCATATCATACTGGATACTGTTAAAATTTTGTTTTTAAAAAACCAAAGCCTAATTTTTAACAGTATTGGATATATTTTTTTAATAATTAATTTTACAATAATAAATAGTAATTTTGCTATAGAAGAACAAAATCCGGCATCTTCAAAGTACACTATTCAAGATAATAACGCATCAGAACCTTCTATTGCTCATCTCTATACTGAAAAAATCTATGAAGATACTAAAGAAGGTTTGTCGGCATTGATACAAGAAAAAATGCTAGAAAAAATAAATGAAGAACGGTTTGTTGGTTATAAAAATAGTAATTATATGGTACTTGAGATGCTCCTTAAATCAGAATTTGCCAAAGATATTTTTTCAGATTGGGGAAAAAATAACGAAATATTTGATAAAGGAATCGCTAGTTTGTTGTGTTGGTCGAGTAATCTTTATGATCAAAAGGGTATTATGGGCGATATTGAAAGTGATAGATTTATGAAACAAGTCATTATAGAACGTATTGAAAAAAAACCACATTTGTTAAAAATTATTCTTGAAGAAGATACCAGATACAGTATAATGGCATATTCTAACAATTCTTCAATACCATTGGCATGTTCTGCAGATACTCGCTCATTAGAACATATTCTTTTAGCAATGAAAATGCGAAATAACAAACATAGTAATCCAACTTCCTTAGACATAGTATTAACACTGGCTGCTTATTTCAATGACATGAAAATTATTGGATTGTTACGTTCAAAAACAAGTAAACAAATCGCAACAGAAATAATTGATAAAGTATTACTAGATAGCCAATATTTTGAATTTTCCTCGAAAGACTATTATTATGTATTAAATCAAGAGGCAAAGACTAATAAAATACCACTTGATATACGATTACAGTGGCGTCCTTTTACAAAAAACGAAAAAGAAGAACCCTTAAAAATTTTTCAAGACAAGTATAACTATATAGAAAAAACACACAATAATAAAATTGATTTGTTACAAGACATAAAAAATTATCCTAATTAAAATAAAAAAATCAAACAACATTGCACTTGTTCGATAACTTGGGAGGAGTGCGCTTGTTCAATAAATTTGAAAAGACTTAAAATTATCAATACAATAAATAGATTTGGGATGAATTTTAGAAAATGTCGCTAGAAATGAAGTAAATTATCGTTTCTGTAATATCCAAAAAGTAACAAAATTGTTCAAAAATTGTGTTTTGTGCATACAATGACCACAGATTGATAATTGATAATTAAAAAAATGACTTACCAATACGCGACTTTCAATTTCATCCTATCAGTGGATACACTTTTTTATCGTACCATTTACGGCATGAATTGGCACGGGATTGAATTGCGCAGAACCGTTATCAAAAATCCTAATGCCGCAACACAGGAAACGGTTTGTACCTCAAGGACATTGAATGCCAAA
>JAITIZ010000391.1 GCA_031279215.1 Planctomycetaceae bacterium | reverse complement strand
ACAAAACATCGAAACATCGAAACATCGAAACATCGAAACATCGAAACATCGAAACATCGAAACATCGAAACATCGAAACATCGAAACATCGAAACATCGAAACATCGAAACATCAAAACATCAAAACATTGATGTTATAAAGAGGATATTGTTCCTCATTCTTATTTTATTTTTCTGTTTTTGTGATGTTTTTGTTCTTGCCGACTTCGGTGTTTTTGACCGTCGTCCTCGACTTAAAACGATTTTTGATTGTCCTATTCGGCTTTCTCCGTTGGAGAAACCGTTTGCTATTATTCCGGCACATACGATTGTTGTTGAAGAACGCCGGGAAAATGTCAACGGTATTTCTTGGGTCTGGGTTTCTGTTCCGCCAATAATCGATTTTGGGACACCGCTTGTCGGTTGGATGAAAGCAGACGATCTTCGCGAATTGACTTTGCAAGTTGAAAACGATTTTAAGAAAAATGAAGCGGAACAGTGGTTGTCTGAATATATAAAAGAACTCTCAAAAATAAACAAACTCTGTCAAGAGAACGAAAAACGCAGCAAAAATGAGCGGTTGCCGGAACCGTATTTTGCACGAGCGAAACTCTATGAACAGAATGGAGAATATGCGAATGCTATGACGGATTACCTTGAAGGGTTGAGTTATGTACAAAATCAATTCCCGTCTGGTTATCAATATGTTCCTTACGAAAAGTATTTTGATGAGATCAAATGTTCTGTTGAAAACGCTTTAAACCGTCCGTGTGCTGTAACACGTCTTGGGCGTCAAGAAATTGATGTGGTTGGTCGTTGTTTTTCGCAAGGCTATACTTATTTTTGGAAGGGTCAGTTTACGAAAGCGTTATGTTATTTTGATAAAGCGATTAACATACACGGGAATGTACCGATTTATTGGTATTACCGTGGTCTGACTTATTGGAAGTTATGCAATAAAAAAAAGGCAACTTATAATTTGCTGATGGCAAGTGCCATGGAAAAGAATATAAGAGCAGCGAGTCTCGATAAAAATCACTGGGCAAACAAATATCCATTACAACTTGATGTTTCGGAATATTTAACCCGTTTTCAAGGTAATGATCGTATGTTCCTTGAAAATATTCGTTGGGGTGATTCTTCCAATTTGATATTAAAAACGTTTCTTGACGAAACACAAACAAGAAAAAAATAACTCAACAATAATTAAACCTTATCCTAACGCTTATTTTACAATGTCAGAGTGTACAACTTGCGGGGAATTCATTTTGTTCGGCGGTATTAACGACGGACAACATCATTTTTGTAATGAAAAATGTCGACAACGGTTTGGTCTCGCTGTTATTGAGCAATTAGCGCAAGAACATTTATCGGATGATCTTGTTGAGCAACAAGTTACTGAGTTACATCAAAGTGATTGTCCTTGTTGTTTGGGGCGTGGTCCGATTGATTTTCATCATTCCTATCGTTGTGTGTCATTGATTGTATTAACGAGGTCGCAGACAATACCGCAATTATCGTGTCGATCTTGTGCGAGATCAGCAAAATGGAAAAATTTGTTTGTTACAGGATTTTTTGGTTGGTAGGGATTGCCGTGGGGATTATTCTTAACTCCGCTTTATATTGGAAAAAATCTTTACGCATTGATTTTCCCGACACCACCCGACCAACCTTCGGAACAACTTCGTCAATATGTCAAAACAACAATAATGGCACAAATTTTAAAAGAGAAAGACGCTGATACATAAGTTACGTACTGTTATTCGTTCGATTCCTTAAACTTTAATATTCCAATTATATGATGATTTACCGATACATTTTGACCTTTGTTTTTATTACGTTATTTTCGGGTCTTTGTTCTGCGCAGGACAAGCCGGAGAAATTGTCTGCAAAGGAAGCCGCGAAAGAGTTCATAAAAAACCAGGAAAAAGCGGAAAAAGATGGCGCCTCTGTGATTGATAAGATCGATGCGGATACAATGATGGCGGTACTTGCCATATTCATATCAAAGGAAGCGGAAGAAGCCCTTAATAATGCCGAAAAAACCGTACAGAACAATAAACTGTTAAAACAAATAGCAGAAATAGAAAAGAAACCTTTATCCATTGTCAAATTTGACATGATAAAAGATTTATTTGAAGCCCAGTATAAAGAAAATGAAGAGGTACGCCGTATAACGATCAAAGTGCTGAACGATATAAAAAAATTGCAAGAAGAACAGCGGGTTGCGAACGAAAAATTGCAAGAAGAACAACGGGTAGCGAACGAAAAATTGCTAGAAGAACGGCGGATTGCGAACGAAAAATTGCTAGAAGAGCAGAAAAAATTACAAGAAGAACAGCGGATTGCGAACGAAAAATTGCTAGAAGAGCAGAAAAAATTACAAGAAGAACAGCGGGTTGCGAACGAAAAATTGCAAGAACGGCAGGATGTTATCAAAAAATTGTTAGAACAGCAGGTTGCCAATGCCACAACTCTTGATAACAAAATCAAAGAATTGGAAGGCAAATTGATTAATGATCAAAGTGACAAGGATACGTGTGAACAACTTATAGAGGCAAGATTTATCAGAGAAATAATACGAAAGAATATCAATGCGGACGAAATCAGGAAATCTATATTCAACCCTTTGATAAAAATGGACATGATTGGAATGGAAGTGGACACAATCAGAATGGAAACAGTGTTAGGTAATTCATTCTTTTTTTTAGAAAGGTACTATGAAGGATTAATCTTAGAGTATCTTGGTAAAAACGATGACGCGCTGTTCGCTTTTCGGAATGCCGAGGCGGTAACTTCCGACCCCAAATACAAAATAATTGCCGCAAGCAAAATATTCGAAATTACTCACCAATAAAGGGTAAAACCCTAATTGTTAATTTTTCTTACTTTAACCTCTATTGATACTATGATGAAAAAATTTACAACAATAATTTTTGTAATGTTATCTTTAACCGTAACATGCTCATTGTTCTCTGTTTGGGTATTGGCGCAAAATCAATACACCAATCGACAAGGGCAACGCAACCCACAGAGCAGGCAACTGCCGGAAGGTCCAGAGGCTCTTGTATGGTCTGATGATTCTGTCAGCCACCGCACAAGTGAGCATGCACGTTTACCAGTAAGATTAGTAGTTGCGAAGAATAACGCTGTTTATCGTCCAAACCTTGAAGATGGGAAGAATGAACCAAGAGTCAAACCGAAAGTCATCTTCTGGCAATTGGAACCGAAAAATGGCAAAGACGGATTTTACCGTATTGGTACCAGTAAAGGTAAGGAAATTGGATGGATACGAGAAGACTATGTCGTTCCGTGGAAAACAGCGTACCTACTCAATCCTAAACCGCCTCAGGAAGGGCGTGAAAATTTTAAGGTATTTGAGAATGTCGGAGATATTGATCGCAAAGGAGCGAAACCAAAATTTGAATTAAAAAAAGATGTTAATGTATCTGAATTGTTTGATAGTAACGTTTTGGTACTAGATTGGGTGGTACTCGGGAAACAGGCTATAGGCAGTAAATGGGACGTTAAAGTTGCCGTTCCGTTAAATATAACAACTCCCGACGCGATAACGATCATAAAGACCTTCTCGGCGGAATTAGTGTTCGTTATTGATGTTACCGGTAGTATGGAGCCAAGTATTGAAGCAGTAACAAAAGTTGTTGAGCAAATTAGTAAACACTTAAAGGATCATCCTCGTTTTCAAGACCATGTTAGGTTTGGACTGGTAAAATTTGGTGATACCGACTTGAATAAAAAATGTTGCGAAATTGTTTGTCCTTTGACTGATAACATCGAGTCATTCAAAAAAGCATTAAAAGAACTGACTCCTGATGGAGGAGAAGATTTACCTGAAGAAGCATTGTGCGGGCTGTACGAAGCAATCAAAAACGCCGGATGGAAGTCCAACAGTCTCAAACATATCTTTTTAGTTAGTGATGCAGTAATAAAAGAAAAAGGACAAAAATGGTTTGACGAAGAGGAAAAAAAAGAAATTCTGATTGATGGAATCGAGAAACCAGTGGATACCATAGACAAGATTATCGAAACGGCACAAGGATCATTTGATAACAAGCAACAACGAAAAATGGGTAAGAAAACATTTTGGGCAATACTTGCCTCTAATGAAAAAGGTGTTTTTGATAGTTTAGCCCAAAAACAATTTAAGAAACTCACTCAATATGGACATCAAAAGAATAAGCGTTATAAGGAATTAAATGTCAAACCAGATAATGACAACAGTGAAAAGATCATTGATGAGATATATGCGGATTTTGTCGGCGGTATAAAAGATATCACTGACCTCGACCCCAATCATAGATCTAATTCACCTATTAGTGAGGGTATTTGGGATATTCTAAGTGAGATAACAAATCCTGTTGAAATAGGGTATGCCAGTAACCAAGACAGTGATGGATATCCCACTGCTAATAAAAGGATAATGCTATTAAAATCAGTTACAGATAATTTTGTCGCTGCCCTCAAAAAGTTAGCTGATGATTTGGATAAACTTGAGGGAAATGCGGATGATAAAGAGATTATTAAGCAAGTGATAAAAATATTTGTTGAAGCACAAACTACGGGATCGAGAGTGCAGAAGGAAGAAATAGATGAAACGACAATAATCAATGACTATCTGATGTATGCCTTCCCTTTAAGATTGTCTATTTTAGAGGAGTCTGCTGATTCTTTGAGCAAGAAAACCATTATTGCAAGAAAAAATTGGACTACCCAGTTGAGAAACATATTAGAACGTATGGAGAAAAACACTAAAAATAAATGGAAACCGCTTGAACTGCCGGAAGAGTATAAGAAAAGAATAGGAATAGAGGAAGATGATTCGTACTTATTTATAAATCCAATAGACGTGTTAACCCCTTAATGGTCATGCAACACTTGATTTTAGAAATAGACGGTCTTGAACATGCGTTACGGGATATTGAGAGCGGTGATACTTTTACGGTGATTGCGGATAGATTACTGACGTTTCACGCCGGATGTTTTACGACGATTTTGGGTCCGAGCGGTTGCGGAAAAACAACACTCCTGACACTGCTCGGTTTGTTACGGAAACCATCGCATCCGAAAGAAATAAAACTTTTTCGGATGACAAAACGCAACGGTGAAACAGTAAATCTTGCCGATTTGTGGCAATGCGGAGATGAACAGACTATCGAACAGTTACGGCGTCAATCCATCGGTTTTGCGTTACAGAGCGGTGAACTCTTGCCGTTCCTAACGGTATCCGAAAATATTGCCGTTCCGTTACGGTTAAATGGTGTTTCCAAAACAGACAGCAGTAAACGTGTTGCAAAATTGTTGCAAGCGTTTGGACTTGCCGAAACAGAAAAAAAGGAACGTATTGCCAACGCCAGAGTCAATAAACTTTCCGGCGGTGAATTTCAACGGGTTGTACTTGCAAGAGCCATTGCCCATTCGCCGGAAATTGTTTTTGTTGATGAACCGACTTCGGCATTGAACCGTGAATTGGCGAGAAATGCATTAAAACAGTTACAACATTTGACATCATCAGCCATCGTGATGATAACACATGATACCGAATTGGCACAAGAATTTTCCAACCAAATTATCGAAATGGAACCGAAAGGGAAAACAGGAGTCATCAAAAATATTGTTCTAACAAATACAGATATTCAGTAACAGTTACAATGGGGCAACCGGTAATAGCGTTTGGCAACGCCTTACATAATTTTTTTCATCAAGTCATGTTTGACCGATTACGGTATTATACGGAATTAACGTTGTTTGACCTGTACCGATTACGTTTCGCAATGGTACAACAGGTTGCTATCGTGTCGGGTATATGTTTACCGATTTTATTGTTACTTGGATTAACGAATGGACATATCAACGAACTTTACCGTCAATTAGAAGAGAGTCCAACTGGTTGTTTGATTAGGTTTTTTATGCCCTTGAACAGTACAGAAATGAACAAGTTACAACAAGTTCTTCCCGAATTAACCGCATTACTTCCAGAGACTGTTGAGGAAGCGGCACTTTCATTCGGTAAGAATATTGTGAAATCCGTAAAACTCAATCCCACAGGACAAGGCGATCCGCGTTTGAAATTTTATAAAATCGGCATACCGAAATATCAAAGTACCGTTCCGCAAATTGCTGTTTCACAAGATATTGCTGAAACATTGAACGTTAAATGCGGTGATCGAATAACGTTGCACGTCATGCGCAACGCCGAAGACAGCAACCAATCCGTTGATCAAACAGAACTTGAAGTTTCCTGTATTTTTACCAAAGAACAAGAGCAAAAGGTTACTTATGTTCCTTTTGAGTTGACGCTTGATATTGAACGTTACAAAAGCGGACATCAAGTATTGCGTTACGGTTGGACTTCGGCAAAACCGCAGCCGAAAGAATCGTATGCCGGTTATTTATTGTTCACTAATAAAAAGACTCCGATGTTAGAAGTGTTTCGGAAAGAGATTAACGATGTGTTTAATTTAAAGGTACGAGAAGTTAATAGAAACGATAAAACATTCGGCGGGTTATTCGATGGGTTATTGAATGATAAAGTGTTCGATGATTTATTGGTGTATTACATAAGTGAAAAAGTTCAAAAAGACAAGGAATGGGGAATTTTAGAACCGCGTGCTACCAACCAAATTGCCGAACAAGCCGGTTTTAGCGACGGTTCTGAAGTTGCGGTTATTTCTTGGAATCAACCCAAAACAATGAAAATAAAACCGGTCAACGGTTTACTTGCGAAAGAATATGAAGAATATATTGTTCTTGGTGTTACACTGCCGATGGATAATTGGATTAGGAATTACTTGAAACAAAAAGAGTTTTTCACCGAAAAAGATGAACCCTATTTTATCATGTTTCCCAACAATGAAATAAAAACGAATAAAGTTGTTACCGAATCATTGAAGGATTGGGCTGAATTAGAGGTTAAAACGGTAACACCGAAAACGGCCCCAGTTGTTTCGCAAACGGGAAAAATTACAGGGAAAATTGCTGTTGTTCCTGCCCGAATGTTATCCTATTTTTACGCACAGGAACGCGGCAGAGCCGTGTATGATGTCATAAAGAAACGATTTGTTGCAACACCGGAAGAGCCGAGATTTACAACAGCATTCGGTTTCGCAAAAACGATTAACGATGTTTCCAAAGTCGTCGAAAAATTTGAGCAACTTAAAATGAATAAAGAATACGAATATAAGACAATGGAATTACACACGGAACAAGCACGTATTGTTGAAATCCGTAACCAGAGTCATTCATTGGATTTATTGGTACAAATTGTTGGGTTTGTTGTTTTTTTATTTGGAGTTTTTACTGTTTATTTTGTGTTGCAAGATTCGACGGACAGAAAACGCGGGACGATTGGTATTCTTCGTGTCATGGGAATTTCCAAAGCCGGAATTGGTTGTTTTATTTTCTTCCGTTCTGTTTGTATCGGTATTGTTTCTGTATTTGTAACGTTCATTCTCGGAGGTGTTCTGAAATGGGTGTTAATGAGCGGTTTTGCCGTTCACATTAGTTTTTCCTTGCGTGAAGTGTTGTTTGTATCTTCGGGTGCGTTGTTCTGCTGTTGTACCGGTTCGTTGTTACCGGTTATCAAAGCATGCCGTATTGATCCGTTTGATGCTATTAGTGAAGGTCGGTTTCGATAATTTTTAACCGTTAATTTGTTGAACAGTGTTATGACAATACAAAAATACATTTTATCCTTTTTCGTATTCCTAATTACGGTAGTTGCCGCCTTTTCCCAAGAGACAACTACTATCACCGATGTTGTTGATAAAACCTTGATAGATAAACATTTCCCTGAACAGAAACTTTCAGAACCCCAAAAAGAAATTGACGATAACACCGAAAGGATCGTCCTAAGATGGTATCTTAAAAATGCTTGTAACAATTCCGCAACATACTTACAGCAATCTGTACCGGAAACTCCCTTTAACCCTAACAGAGCGGTCATATTTTCGGATATCGTTAGGAAGGGCAAGAGTTCACCGTTCTGTAACGCAAAACCGATTGTTTGTTGTTGTAACTGCACGATGGTCTATTTATCTCCGTGTTGCTACAAACCGGCAAGGTTTACTGGGTTATCGTTGCGTTTTATTTACCGAAAAAGTTTTATTTCTTTCGGACACACTGGATTCCGTAACAATCCAAACAATGTCGGGACTCTTTGCTCTCCGCAACCTTGTGGACAACAAAATGAAAAACCGAAAGATCAAAAAGACGGACAGAAAGATCGAAAAAAACCGGAAGATCAGAGTGAAGGCAGTGGTAACTTAGATACGTCACCGGACTTTTATATCACCGATGATATTATTACACAAGAGTGGATAGATGAGCGTTGGTTTAAAATAAAACTTCCAAAAACCAAAGAAAAAATTGATAAGTTCTGTGAATATATCAATAACAATAAATCTATTGATGATAATAGTATCATCGAATCTAATATTTTCTATCGTTTGCCGAAATACGAAGAATGGAAAGAAAAAGTTACAAATAATAATAAAGACAATAGATGGCCTGATTTTACAAAAA
>JAITIZ010000322.1 GCA_031279215.1 Planctomycetaceae bacterium | reverse complement strand
ATGTTTCTTGTAATATTCAAGAACGTTACACTTTTGACGCATTGGGAAAACGTAACGTATTTGATACTAATTTCACGGTAAAAACCGGAACAACTTTTGATTGGAATAGAGCGTTTACCGGACAAGTTCTTGATATGGAAACAGGATTGATGCTGTATCGAGAACGATATTATAGTACCGAATTGGGGCGGTTTGTCAGTCGAGATAATATCATCTATAATGATGGTTATAACAGCTATTTGTATGTGGCAAATGATCCTACTACATATCTTGACCCATATGGAGATAAATCCATACTTGATTTGGTTGTTAATAATTTCAAAAATTTATCAACATCTGGTAATGTAAGTGGAAACAATAATGAGGTATGTGTTTCGGGAACATCTTCTGTTCTCTCAATACCAATTCCTGCTGTTCCGGGACTATTTGTAAATTTAGATATTACTTATTCAGGTTGTTATAAAAAATGTTGTCCTACAAGAAAATGTTGCGATGAGTCCGACTATGATAATTATATTGCCCTTTCTTTCGGAGCTGAATTCTATGGGAAATATGGTGTTGGTTTAGAAATGAAAAAAAGAAAGGCTAATCAAAAAGAGCGAAACCCATATGATCCCTGGGGTGGGGAAACAAAGCAAAAAAAGAGAGATAGAGATTTACCAGGAAGAGGCAGAATATCTGGTGGAGCTGGTGGACAAGCAGGAGGAATTGGCAGTTGTCCTAAAAAAGGACTTCAGAGTGTAAGTGGCTATGGTTTTATACGGGGTTGCGCTGGTGCAGGTTTTGGAGCTTGTTTTGATATAAACAGGGATCTGACTAAATCGCTTGATGGACTCAAAGGTAGTGCGGGTTTTCAATGGGGAGTTTATGGTGCGTGGGGAGAAGCAGGAGGTGGGGTTAATGGTACATATGTACTTTAGACTTTATCAAACAATAACTCTCGTGAAATCTTTCATCTGATACGGTAAATCAAGGACAATTTTACCGTATCAAGAACGATTGTTTTGGACAACAAAAAATATCAAATGAATGGGTAAGAAACCTAAAATTTGGTCCGTATCGTTTTTTAATTGTTGATAATAAAATTATAAATTTAAAATATTAATAATACAATAATCTGCTTTACATATTTAAAATTTCTTTATTTTTTGAAAATGAAATGATGTAATATACAGGAGTATAAGATTGTGTCTAATAAAAAAATCAAAAAGACTAGAAATAAATTTGCTGTGGTTGTCAAACAAGATAAAACATTTGCTGTTTTTTTTTCTATTCTGATGGGCTTTTGGCTTGTTGTTTTTCTTTGGTCTTTTTTTGCGACAATAAAAGATCTTTTTTTTGAAGGTGCATTATTGGATCATATACGAAGGTTTCCCAATCTTGAGCCTATAGAAAAATTAGCAATCTTCTTGTCGCCTGTATTTATTATCGTTCCATTACTGATGATCTTTGTTATTATTTATTTGGTAAAAAAAGTCATCTGCAATTATTATTTAGATAAACGATTCTATATTATTTTTTCCAATTCGGGTATTACGATGGCAGGTCATTTTACTTCTTGGAATTCAATAATGTGGATCGGAGGGAAAAAAAATCTATTTAATAGTAAAATATATATCTGCTGGGCAATAACACATTCCCATAGCGGTCAAATTTGTATTGAGATGCCTGCGATCCAACCTTTTTCTGAAGTTTTCTTTTTTATGGTATGTAAAAAAATAATTGCAACTTTTCCTAATGAAATTGGTCATTTAAAACAGAAATCTTGGAAAGTTATTAATTTTTCCGACTTAGGTGGAATGGTAATAAAACAAACACTTATTCCATGGTCTAGTTCTTCTGAAATAAATTGTGAAATTTTACAAGACTGTGCGCTTGTTCATAAGATTTGAAATAACTCAAAATTACCGGTACGTTAACAGAATTTGGGACAGTTTTTAGGCATTGCTACAAGAGATGAATCGAAACATCGTTTATGTAACATTAAAAAATGACAAAAGGCGGTAGTCCGATGCAAACAACCTACAATGAACCCAATGCTTCGCTGACTTATGCCAACGGCGGACTTGACCGTTACGGGCGAATCATCAATCATTCATGGATTAAAAACAATGATCCGCTTGTTCATATCATTCACAGTTACGATTATATCGGAAACCGTACAAAACGTTACGATCCTGTTCAATCTGCTAATTCAGAACTTTACACTTATGATAATTTAGGACAAATCAAAACATTGAATCGCGGTGTTTTGAATAGTGACCATACATCAGTGACAACCATCAATCATAACGAATCGTGGAATTTTGACAAAACCGGCAACTGGTCGCAATACATGAAAAACAGCGTTACTAAAAATAGAACACACAACGCCGCGAATGAATTACAGGGTATTGCAACTCACGACGCAAATGGTAATATGGTTCTCATGCCCGGCTTAAAGGGAAAATACGATGCGTGGAATCGTTTAGTTGAAGTGCGCGATTCAAATGATAATTTGATTGTAACTTATGAATACAACGGCTTAAATCAACGTATCAAAAAAACAGTAAACAATGTTGAAACAAAATCATTTTTCAACGAAAATTGGCAGGAAGTAGAATCAGTTACGAATGATCAGGTAACAAGTTACGTTTGGGGACTACGTTATATTGACGATTTAGTATTACGTGAAACAGGTGAAGAACGATTGTATTCTCTCGCTGATCCAAATTGGAATGTAATTGCAATTTGCGATGTAAACGGAGATATTCAAGAACGTTATACTTACGACGCGTTTGGAAAACGGAATGTATTCGATGCTGATTTTACCATAAAAACAGGAACGGAATTTAATTGGAACAGGGCATTTACCGGACAAGTTCTCGATAGTGAAACAGACCTGATACTTTATCGATATCGATTTTATTTTCCAAGACTTGGCAGATTTTTAACAGTAGACATTATTGAATATGAAGCTGGTTTGAATTTATATCGATACGTTAATAATAATACGCAAAATTATCTTGATCCAGACGGATTGGATGATATTGAGGGGAGTGGTAATTGTACAGATCTATCTGTACCTATTAGGTTCGAAACAGGGAGTTGGTCAATACCTGCGGGACCTTTCGTCAAAGCTAAAATTGGTCTCAAAATTGTTGGAGCGGGAAGGAGACGTAGTTGTAAAAAATGCTGTAGCGATGGGTCAGTAGTTGAAGATATCGCCTTTCGTATACAAGCAAGTATTTTCGCCCGAGCGGAATTCACTGTTGGTAAAGATATAGACTATAACCTTCTTTTGGGACGAAAATTGAAAGGATATATTGGTGGAAGATTAGAAGCTGGAGGTGAAGGAAGAATCACCGGAAGTGTACAAACGGATAAGTGTAATGGTATAGATAATCCAGAAGTTGTGGTTTGTGCTCAAGGTCGAATTCGAGGAGTACTAAGAATAGGTATTAGTGTGCGATTCACTACACCATACCGAGGATATGATGTATTGGCAGGCGAAGGTTGGCTTGATGGAAATATATCATGGCGGTGGTGCGGTAAAATCACTACAGGTGGTATATCATATCATAGCCATGAAATCGGAAAATTTTCTGGAAATGTTGGATGGCGAGCTTGCCTCTTGGGAATTTGTTATGGTCAATCTTACGCTTTGTACTAATCTGATTTTGCACACTATTGTTTATTACGAAGTGTCCAAAATTAAACTTGACAATCATACCTGTGAACGCTAGGAAAAATTGAAGCCGAAATCTCCATATTTTTTACATATGCGGTATACAAAAATTGTATTTTATTTAAATAAATCAAAAATCTTTTAAAAATACAGCTATTTTTCATCAAATCTTAAAATATGCTTATGATAATGGAAATTTTTCACAGTTATAGTGTTACTACTCCTTTTATACTTCGTATAAATAAAATAGACTGTAATGTACACAGTTCTTTCATGTCAACTATTGTGC
>JAITIZ010000313.1 GCA_031279215.1 Planctomycetaceae bacterium | reverse complement strand
CAATTGAATGCGTTGTTGGTGTAACAGTGATTTCATTTTCAGTGTTACATAAACCAATTGCCGTTAAAGAAACAAACATTAAAACGGCACAAAAACAAATTCGCAACATAAAAATTTCCCTTCTAAATTTGTAAATATGTCTATATTCATCAATATTTTTTTTAATATTACGAAATTTATTATTATATTCCGGTAATAAAGAAAATAAAATCCGTTTATTTCGTTCTATTTTCAAAACGTTATCAACTCTTCCTATGATCCACCACGCACGAAGAGTGAAACCAACACTGATCAATCCCACCGCCAATCCAACAATACCGCACCAATCGGCAACCGTTGCCAACCGGTTACTTTGTGCAAAAAGCAATAATTGAAACAACATTGTATTCATCACCGATTGCTGCGGTTCTTGTCATTGTTTTTTATAACGGCACGTTTTTATTACAATCCTACTCCTCCTGATTTTTCGAGTTGCATATTGAGGGCAAGACCGCGAATTTCGTTGGTTAAAACGTCGAAACTGGCGGGCGTTCCGGCTTCCAGCGTGTTTTCGCCTTTGACCATTGATTCATAAATTTTGGTACGTCCTTCCACGTCGTCGCTTTTGACGGTCAGCAATTCTTGCAACGTATAAGCGGCACCGTAGGCTTCGAGAGCCCAGACTTCCATTTCGCCAAATCGTTGACCTCCGAACCGTGCTTTTCCGCCCAACGGTTGTTGTGTAATGAGCGAATAGGGACCGGTACTTCGGGCGTGAACTTTGTCGTCAACAAGATGATGCAACTTGAGCATATAAATGTAACCGACGGTTGTTTCCTGATCAAACGGTTCACCGGTTCGTCCGTCGTAAAGCCGAACTTTACCGTGTCGCGGCAAACCGGCTTGTTCAAGACAATCGTTAATATCGTGTTCGGACGCACCGTCAAACACCGGCGTAATAGCTTGATAACCGAGTTTTGCTGCGGCCCAGCCGAGATGTGTTTCCAGAATCTGACCGACATTCATACGGCTTGGAACTCCAAGCGGGTTGAGCATAATTTCAATCGGTGTTCCATCCGCCAGAAACGGCATGTCTTCACGCGGAAGAATTTTGGCAATCACGCCTTTATTACCGTGACGCCCCGCCATTTTATCGCCAACTGAAATCACCCGTTTCGCCGCAATATACACCTTGACCATTTGAAGAACACCGCGACGAAGTTCATCACCACGTTTCATCGAATTGATCTTACGGTCTTTCGCATCAACAGCCACTTCGATAGCGTGCCAATGTTTCTGGTAAATTCGTTCCGCTTCTTCACGTTTCGGATGATCATCATCAAGGTTGAGATGTTCAATTCGAAACAATTTCGGCTGTTCTGTCTCTTCACGATCAATGGAAATACCGAGAACTTTTTCCAACTCTTCGATCAACGGCTTAAACAAAATTTCGATTCGTTCATCTTCTTCCTTTTCAACCCGCCGCACTTCCGCATCAAACGCTTTCCGTTCATCTTCCGAAAGACTCATACGGCAAGAAAATTTTTGAGTCCCGATCACAATTCCCTCAACACCGGAAGGCACTTCAAGCGATTCATTTTTCACATCTTCTCCGGCACGGCCAAAAATTGCGTGCAATAATTTTTCTTCCGGTGTGAGTTCGGTTTTTGACTTGGGCGTTACTTTACCGACCAAAATATCGCCGGGCCGAACATACGTTCCAACACGGACAATTCCGGTTTCGTCAAGATTTCGCAACGCTTTTTCACCAACATTCGGAATATCGTCCGTAAATTCTTCACGTCCTAATTTCGTATCACGTATCTCCACATCAAACTCTTCAATATGAATCGACGTGTAAGTATCTTTTTTGACGAGGTCTTCACTAATGATAATCGCATCCTCAAAATTGAAGCCGTCCCACGCCATAAACGCAACAAGAACATTACGCCCAAGACAGAGTTCACCGTGATACATACTTGCACCGTCAGAGATAATTTGACCGGTTTTGATTTTTTCGTTTAGTGTAACAATCGGTATTTGATTTTGACAGGTTCGCTCATTAAGTCCGACAAATTTCCGAAAAACATATTCATCTGTTCCAGTTTCGTAATCGATGATGATACGTTGTGAATCGACGTAACTCACTGTTCCACCGTGTTTCGCGTGAATCAAAAGACTAGAGTTGAACGCAGCACGTTTTTCCAATCCGGTGGCAACAAGCGGTGGTTCCGAGATTAAAAGCGGCACTGCCTGACGTTGCATGTTCGATCCCATCAACGCACGGTTAGCGTCATCGTGTTCAAGGAATGGAATCAAACCGGCGGAAACTCCAATCATTTGGCTCGGCGAAACGTCAATATATTCGACATCCTCAACCGGAACCGGATCATAATCACCGCGATACCGAACAATAACCGTTTCGGAAATTTCGTCGGGAATAATTTTTCCGTTTTCGATTTTGATGTCCGCCGGAGCGAGTTTTGCTTCGTGTTCTTCGTCTGCACGAAGCCAATCGATTTTGTCAGTTAATTTTCCGTTTTCCAATTTCCGATACGGTGAAACGAGAAACCCGAACTCATCAACGGTTGCGTAAATACTGAGACTGGAGATGAGACCGATATTCGTACCTTCCGGTGTTTCAATCGGACAAATCCGACCATAATGCGACGAGTGAACGTCGCGGACATCAAAGCCTGCACGTTTCCGGTTCAAGCCGCCGGGACCAAGAGCGGAAAGTCGGCGTTCATGCGTCAACATTGAAAGCGGATTGGTTTGGTCAACAACTTGTGAAAGTTCACCGCGACCAAAAAAGTATTCAATTGCTGCTGAGATACTTTTCTGATTGATCACTTGCCGCGGTGTGATTTCTTCGGTTCCGCGTGAGGCGAGACGTTCCTGGACGGTTCGGCGAAGTTTGAGAAAACCTTTTCGTAACTCTTCACCCGCCAGTTCGTCAATCGTACGCAACCGCCGATTTCCGAGATGGTCAATATCATCGACTTCAGCGGTGCGGTCACCGCCCCAAAGCCGGTTCAAATATCTTACCGCTTCGATAATATCTTCCGGTTTGAGCGTCATTTCATCCAACGGAATATCGATACCAAGTTTCCGGTTGATACGAAAACGCCCAACCCGCCCAAGCCGATAACGGTTCGTATCGAAAAATTTATCGAAAAACAATTCCCGTGCTTTGTCCATTTGCGGCGGGTTACCCGGTCGGAGACGCATGTAAATTTTAGCCAACGCTTCTTCATGGGAACTGGTTTTATCTTCGGCAAGCGAATTGAGCAACAATTTATTTTTTTGTTCTTCAATTACTTCGATTTTTTTGATTCCAGAAGCGATAATTTCCAAAGCCTTATTATCTGTAATGGCTTCACCGGTTTCGACGATCACCTGACCTGCTTTTTCAGAACCTTGCGGATATACGATATCACTCACCGCCACTTTCCCGCGAAACGGTGCAGTGTACACGCTCAAATCAATCGGCGACGATTCCGTTTGCGGTTCGTTTGAGGTTTCTCCGGCAACGATTGGTTTTTCAGTTACGGTTGGTTCACCGGTTGCGGTTGATTTTTCGGCAACCGTTTGTTCGGCGGTAACAGATGGATTTTCTGTTACTGTTGATTCTCCGGCAACTTCAGGATTTTCCGCAGCCGTTTCATTTTTAGCCGTTTTTTTTGTTTTTTTGGCTTTGGTCGGTTTGACTTGGGCTGCGGGTTTAGGCAGTTTGGGAATACCGATTTTTTTAGTTTCAATTTTAATGATTTCCGTTTGATAAAACGCTTTCATTAATTGCGAATTGGTTCCGTATTTATCGGACATTGCGCGGAGAAGCATCATAATCGGGAGTTTACTACTCTGGTCGATTTTAGCAGAGATTGTTTCTTTGCGGGTCATATTCAGTTCGATCCAACTTCCGCGTTCGGGAATGACCCGGCAACTGAACGTTCGCCGATCACCGTCCATTTCGGAAACGAAATCGATTCCGGGACTTCGGTGAAGTTGACTAACAACAACACGTTCTGCGCCATTGATGATAAATTCACCTCCGCCGAGCATGATAGGAATATCGCCGAGATAAACATCTTCTTCGTGTGTGCTGCTCTCTTTAACGAGTCGTAAACGGACTTTGAAGGGTTTACCGTAAGTCAGACGTAATTGCCGACATTCATCGGGTTCGTAGCGGGGTTTTTCGAGTTCGTAATAACGATATTCCAAACGAATGGACTTATCGAATGTCTCGATGGGAAATATCTCACGCAATACAGCCTCAAGTCCGACATTTTCCCGTTTTAATGGAGGAACGTCTTCCTGAAGAAATCGCTGATAACTCTGCGTTTGAAGAATTGTCAGATCGGGAATTTCATAAGTCGAATTTTGAGCTCCGAATTTGTGAACTTCGTGGAAATGAATACGGCGTTGTGAAGGAGTTGCCATGATTAGTTATGGTCAAAAAAGTTATCGAATACTGAAAGGAAATAACAAACTTTGTGAAACATTCACAATAAATAATACCCAAACTTGGGACAATTTATTATTTTAATAGAACAAAATATTTTTATTATGTTACCTAATTTTGAAATCATATTAAATTACAATACAAATATATTCCAATCTGGATTAAACATAATGTCGAATTATTCCGTTCGATTAGTAAAATCGGGAAGACCCTATCAAACTTCCATGTAGAAAAAGAGTTACGGCATGACAATATCCGCAGACCAGATTACTTTCACAAGGAAGGGGCATTGTTTTGCCTTTCATCTGCGTAATCTTTCAAAGGGAATAAAAGAAAAAATTTAGAAAACCGAGCAATCATTATAATACGTCAAATTATCTTAAAAAGGGGGGACATTGCAAAAAAGACGTTGAATTGGGAAAAAATATCTACCGTTCACGAACAGGTATAAATTTCCGGTTCAATTTGAATAGTTTGAGCAATTTACATTACTTTCACGGTTTTTTTAGTTAAAGGAATTGTAATATATTCGTGAAATTTTTGTTTTGTGCTCACGCTCACGATTTTTTTCCTACGCCCCGAAAGGGCAATATAAGTCAGCCTTACCCAACGGGTAGGGTTCAAATCACCAACAAGCAACATATACTGCCTTAACACGAAACACACGAAATTACACGAAAAATACGAAAGTTTTTAAAATAATCTGCGAAAATCTGCGCAATCTGCGGACAATTGGAATTATGTGGTCGTTAAGAAAATAGACTGTTAC
>JAITIZ010000247.1 GCA_031279215.1 Planctomycetaceae bacterium | reverse complement strand
GCTTGTGTAGGCATCAAATGCAAATGATAATGCGGAATCAAATAAGATTCACTAATAATTGTGTCTTCAATCTCAATAAGCGACTGGGGGCTTAGAGACGGAATCCTACGTCCAAAAACACTGAAAGTTGGTTTTCCCGCTACATTATTAACCCACATAATAACCTCTTTTTTCTATGCCAATCTAAAATCTGCTAACAATATTCTAGTACTTTGTCCACACTAAAACTTCATGGTAAATAACTTGAAAATTCCTGTCATCAAGTGTTAATTCAAAATATCAACACAAAGTTTTAGCGTGGACAAAGCACTACGCAAAGTTACTTATAATTGTAACAAGACTGCCTAAAACAACAGTACCCGCCATACCCTGATTCGTTGCCGGCGTTGGACCACAAAGCAAACAAAATGCACATAAAGTATAACCGCCACACGCATAACAATATGGACACCAGTTACCGCTACCAGCCGCAGCCAAATATTCAGGTTCATTCATTGTTATCACTTTGGGGGATTCTTCTTTCATATAAACCTCTCAATCGAAATAAACGTATTTACTGCCCCGACGAAAAAAAATTTGAGCACAGCCATCAAGTTTCGCTGTTTTATAGTCAAAATTATTCACCGGATCAGTAACACGAAGCTGTTAGTAAAAATGTATCTATGGTTACTTCCGACTTGGCATTACGTTGCAATCCTTTATGATTACGCCATACTAACCAATGTTGTTTCGGTAAATGTAATTATAAACGCGCTCTCATCATTGGCACAAGGAGACTTTTCTGAGTAAATCATCTGGATACCGCGCGAAAAGGTATCTATCCCTCTGTCCACATTAAAATCAGAAATACCTATATTTCGCAATCTTATTGTGTTCTCCGTGTTACCACCGTAAGAAATCGAACCAGAAATGTTATCCTCCACCGGCTGGTACGACCAATAAGTGATATCACTCGATATTCTCATAAACCTTTCATTATCCTTTACATAAGTTTTCAAGACTTCAAATTTTTGTTTGACCGATCCTCCCAGATTCAGGCGAGGATCAACAAGAAGCGTTTGAACCCACATCGAACCGTCCCCCACAAGAGTGGAAGGGTATCTCGGAGACACTTCGCACAAAGGCACATCTTTCAACACAGGTTCTAATACAGCTCCATCAAAAGACACCTTATATCTGTTGTTAAAGAATTTCTCCATTTCAGCAGGCAGTTTTACACCCTCAACTGTCCCTTTCTGATCATATATCACCACATCCCCCCGCTCGGAAATACCGATTTCATCGGAAGAAAGATAAGTTATCTCACGGTGGCAAATCTGCGATGGCGTCTTAACCTTTCTTCTGTCTTGCATAACGAAACAAAACAACAAAAAATATTATTATAACTACGTTAATAGTAACAATGAAATAGATATTTCTTTTTGATGGAACGGGTAACGTATAAGGAGGATTTTGCGAGTCCACCCACGAAAGAACATCAACAACATCCTCATTTGCTTGCACTATAAACGGATTATTCAAATCCCTCCGATAATCCCAAATAACTGTCCCGCGCAAAGCTGGAACATAAAATAAAGAATCCGAAATCGGTTCATTGATTTTAATATCTTCTATCGTATGAAAATAGATAAAATAAGGTTGCCATGCTTCACCATCATAACTCTTGTCTAACACATTTCTTGGCAAATACGTAATCTTCAGTACTGTTCGCGGAAACCACACATTTTTAACAGGTGAAAAAAAATCAAAAGGAAATATTTGTTCACAAACAATACCATTATGAATTTTTACGCTTTGCAATAAGATAGCACGTTCACGGTCAACACAGTGCGTCCAATCGCCTGATTCAATAGTAAGTACATTTAGATTTTTATTGTCTATAGTAACGGAAGGATTTGTCCAATCAACACGGTCATCTGGTTGCTGTAAAAAATCCATCAAGTAAGCAAATAACAAATGAAAATTACCAATATTGCCAATTTTCAAATCTTTATTAAATTGTGAACTGTTAATGTATTTTTCCTCATCGGTATAATAAAAGTCACAAAAATCCAATATTTTCTCACCATTAACCTCAAATCCACCCGAATGAACGGTCTTTTCCCATCGTTGTTTATCACACCAGCGAAAGATATTACGAGAAACGATTTTTTCCCGAAAAAATTGAGTACTATTAGAATGTTTATTTTGTTCAAAAGAATCCGAATCGACAAATCTATCCACAAAACAATCAAATAAATCATTAACCGCGTTCTTATCAAGTTTTTGAATATATTGTATCACTTCAGCCTGCGTAAACTTTTTCAGATTGTCAAACGAAACAGTACATCGACGATACTGAACCTCTAAACTGACGATTGCAGCTATATCGGCATCCAATTTAGTAATAAGCTCTTTTATAATTTGTACCGATTCGGGCGATTCTGATGTTTCAACATCCTTACCGTACAACAAAACGCTGTCACTATTTATTAAGTAAGATGCCAAAACTAAAATTTGAAAATAAGTCATTCCAACTTTCGCCCAATCAGATACCTTACTACAAAAATAGCTATTAGCTAGTATTCCGTCCATAAAAAATCTTCCTTTGTCATAAGGTAATACAATACACGAAAAAACCACATTCCAATACAAAAATTTTTCTACTTGTTTTTTGTTGATATTTCAATTTGTACGGTCACATAGTTATTTTGGTGACGTAACAATTCGTTAAGATCAAACCTGCATCATCGGCTCCCCGCCGAACAACAAAATCGTTAACTCTTTAATATTCCGTGACGTTTGAATCAAAAAATCAACTGCTGCAAATGCCACTTCATCGGACATATCAAACGGCTTTTTATCACGTTCAAAACAATAACTACATCTCAAGTTACAATC
>JAITIZ010000222.1 GCA_031279215.1 Planctomycetaceae bacterium | reverse complement strand
TTATTTTCTTGAAATACAGAATTATCAAAACAACGAGTTGATTTTTTTCTGTAATCAATTGTCATGCTTTAACATTTTACATCTTAGAGTTCACTCTAAGTCAATGGGGGGGTCAAGATACCCAATATTCTCTTCAAGTCGGGTCAAAGAGAAGGTTGATAAAATTTTCAAACCGTTCAAGAAATTTTTGCAAAGAGAAATTTTTACATGAGGTATTTAGAAATTTCCAAAGATATATTTTATATTCTGGTCGGCTGTTCACACTGTATCATCCGATTGTTTTGCCGGAACACCGCCAACGATTGCATTATCGGGAACATCTTTTGAAACAACGGCGTCACCACAGTGACACTAATACTGCTGTAATCTTGTTTTTTTTCGGTATTTTAGTCGAAATTTTTTAATTTTTTTAATAACAGATTTTTTATTTTGTGATTCGTTGACTCGGCAGCGGCTTATTTTTTTTCCGGTGCTTACTTTTTGAGGTTGGAGGTTGGAGTGTTCGCTGAGCGTTGTCCTTGATGTCCCAAAAGTCAAGAGTTCTTTATCCATGAGCGTTGTAATTATTGTACATTATTCATCACGTTATCCGTCACAATGAATAGTGTACGAAATTTCACGTAATTCCAATGTCGCAGGAATTGCAACGATATTTCTTAAAAAGATATTGGTGATTTCGGTAGTCGATATAACCGAGTTGGTATGATTAAGAACCTCTTGAAACATTGAAGCGTCTAAAGACTCAGCACCAACTTCGGGAACGATTGAATCTGAATCGCGGACAACCGGCGAAACGGAAATTTCTGGACTAGATAAGCTAGACGAAAATTTGGAAAAATTGGTCTTGACCAATTTGCTTAAAATTGTGATAACACTCATAGTAACTCTCCTTGGGATCCGAAAAATTATGAAATCTAGAATCAAAAAGGAGAAATCCTGAAACAGTGTAGGGCTAAACCTAAACTTATACGTCCCTCGACTACTCTACGCGAAGACTTTTTAAACTTAAACAAAAATTCCACTGATATATTATTACGATTTTTGGAATTTTTCTTGATTTTTCTTTGTAACAGTTTCGGCAAGTTCTTTAACAGCGCGGAGATCGAGTTTGCCGGTTCCGAGAAGCGGGATTAAATCGACATGAAAAAAATCATTTGGGGATGGAATCCAAAGATTGGGCAAACCATTTTTTTGTAACAATTTACAAATTTCTTCCGGTGTGGTAGGAAGGTTCCGGTACAAAATAATTAGGCGTTCCCCTTTACGTTCTTCAGGAACAGCCGATACGGCAATACGTATTTCGTTTGCGTCGGTTTCTGTTTCTGTTTCTGGTGTTGCGGCGGTATTGATTATTTTTTCTATTTCTTCTTCGATTAGGATATGCGGAACCATTTCTCCGCCGATTTTTGAAATCCGGCTTAATCTTCCGGTAATCCAGATGAACCCGTCCGTGTCAATCGACGCAATATCGCCAGTCGTGTACCAACCGTCTTTAAGAACCAAGTCTGTTTTCTCTTTGTCCTTGTAATATCCCGCCATAACACTCGGTCCTTTAATTTGTAACATTCCGGGAGTTCTGCCGGTAATTTGTTTTCCGGTTTCCGGTTCAATAATTCTTGCCTGCAGATTGATTAGAGGTCTGCCGATTGTTCCTTCCCGTAACCAATCCTGATAATCAGGACGGCGTCCTTTGGGAACATTGGTCGAAACAACCGGAGCAAGTTCTGTTGTTCCATAACCTTCGGCAGGACGATAACCAAATTTCGCCTCCCAAGCATCAATCAAATCACTCGGCAATTTTTCCGCACCGCAAATTACCGTGTTGACCGTTTCAAAATCCTCTTTCGGACAACGCCGTAAATATCCACGAAGAAATGTTGGTGTGGTCGGAATAGCGGTGCAACGATATTTTCGTGCCATCTCGCCGACTTTTTTATGTTCCAACGGATTGAAATGATAAACTCCTTTAACTGCACTTGTTGCCGGAAGCCAGAGGGTGGTCGTGTAACCATAAGCATGGAACAAGGGTAAAGAACCAAGAATAATATCTGTTGAGTTTAAGTCCAAATGGTGAAAGAACGCTTTAACATTTTCCGCAATACCGCGATGGGTAATCATTGCTCCTTTGGGAGTTCCTGTGGAGCCGGAAGTGTAAATGACCGTTAAAATATCGTCCGGCGAAACCCGATGCAAGCCAAGAACTCGTTCAAAAATTGAAATCGGCGTGAAATAGGCATCGACAAAAGCGGTTATTTTATCAATTAACGTTATCGTCTTGCCAACATCTTCCATAACAATCAATTCGGCATCAAGTTTCAAATCGGGAAAACGATCCAGAACACGGCGGCTCGTGATTACATGCTTAATATCCGCATGACGGATACAATAATTGATTGTATCAAGACCAAACGTGTAATTCAAATTAACACTTGTACGCCGATCCAATGCCAGTCCGAGATTGGCTAAAACTCCATAAACCGAAGTCGGCATTAAAAGTCCGACATTTTGTTCATTTGTTCCGAGATTTCGGTGCAAAAGCCGCCGGAACACCAGTGCCGTGAGCAAGGTACGTCCGCCGGTCATTTCCATGCCGGTGGAGTCGGCAAATTTTAGTTCATTTTTTCCGGTTCGGCAGGCGCGAAGCATTTGACGAATTGGAATAAGCGAGTCGGTAAAGGGCGGTTGGGACATCGGTAATCTCATCTCCGCATTGTAGGAATTTCAAAAATCAATGGAAAAAAGCAAATATCACACAAAATATCTCTAATAACGTAATTTTTATTTTATTAACTACAGAGAATATCGGAAGTACAGGAGAAAAATTTTAATAGGAAACAAACGAAATAACGAAATATCTCAGTTGGAATTTTTGTAGATAACAACAATAATTGTAGAGACGCAAGGTCTTGCGTCTCTACTGAAATATTACGGGTTTTGTCTTTCATTATAGGTAACTTCTAAAAACTAATATTAGGAGGAACGCAGGCGTCTCGCCTGCCCTGTTTTTTTACAAAAAACTCCTAAAAATGCGGTCGAGACGACCGCGTTCCTTCTAACGATAAATTTTTATATTAGGTTTTTAGAAGTTCCCTATAATATGTTTCTGATCATTT
>JAITIZ010000305.1 GCA_031279215.1 Planctomycetaceae bacterium | reverse complement strand
GCGTCTCGCCTGCCCTGTTTTTTTACAAAAAACTCCTAAAAATGCAGTCGAGACGACCGCGTTCCTTCTAACAATAAATTTTTACATTAGGTTTTTAGAAGTTCCCGTAATATTTCTCTTTTTTTGAGAAATACGCAACTTACAAAAAAACAAAACATGCGAAAAAACAGTAGAAACAAAAAATTTTGTAATATATCAGTGGAATAATTGTAGATCGCAACCATAGCAGCCCTGAAAGGGCGTTAGGAAATTTTAAACGGTTCGTTATTTAATCATCTTCCCGTTGCCCTTTCAGGGCGTTGGGATGGGAGGGGGAACTTAAACCCGCCCCGTTGGGGCGGGCTATAATACTAACGCCCCTAGCGGGGCTAATATAAAAAATAAAAATTACACTGATATATTAAAAAAATTTTGTTCTAATTATCGTAATTCAATAACATTGATATAAGAATATTGTCCTCTGTTATTGGCGGCGAGTTTTTGTAGGAAGTTTGATTTGCGGTTTGCTCCGACACCGAACTGAATAACATTAATTTGTGATCGATGGCTGTTATTGTGTGCGATTTTATCGAGTTGACCGGCACTCAACGCATGGGCTTCATCGCCATCGGTCAGAAAAAAAATAACATCCGGTCGATGTTTCACCGCTTCGAGTAACGGTTCCAAATGGCGGGTTCCGCCAACTGGTATGATTCCTTCGACAAACCGTTTGGCACTTTCCTTATTTTGATCGGTTGCTTCTGTCATTGCTCGGTGTTGTTTCCAAGACAAATAACTTTCGTTGTAAAAAATAATGTTGAACCGATATAAATTTTCGAGCGAATCAATACATTGAATCAATTCGGTTTTGGCAGCCCGAATAGGACGTTCAGCGTGTTCACTCATACTCCCTGACCGATCAAACACAAAAACAAACGAATTACCCGTACCTTCCGTTCCAAATATCCGCAACGTTTTTTGACCGCCTTTTCCGTTGCTCAATGCCGGAAATTTATCACCGCCGATTTTTGTATTACCGGAATTGAGTGCGCTGAAAATATTGACGGATTGCTGTGATGCGGAGTGGAGACCGATGGTTTCGGGAAGGTTCCGGCTCAAATCCGTTTCGGAAAGGTTCCCGTCAAGCATTGTTTCCAAGATCGGAGCTGTTGCGGTATTTTCGGCAATATTGGGACTATTTTCGTCAAATTCGTTGTTTTTGCTGTCAACATATATTTTTCTATCACCGGAATCTTTTTTGAGTACAATTCCGCCTGACGCCAATCGATCACCTGGTGTTGTTGGGGGTTCGGGAAACAACCGAAGGCAAAACAGAAGAAAAAGAAGAACACAAAAATGAAACAAAATTGAACCAATCCACGAAGGAATTTTTATACGGATAGGGAATTGATTGCGAGACAATTTTGTTTCCATAACACGAAATTTTTCTTAAGATACAATTACATACGTAACAGTCTATTTTATCAACAACCACATAATTTAAATCGTCCGCAGATGACGCAGATTTTTTTAAAAAGGTTTTTGAAAATAATTTTTTGTATTTTTTGTCTATTCTTCCTTTGTTTGTGTTGTTCTTTCGTACTCTCAAAAAATAATCCTTGAAAATCCACGAATATTGAATATCTGCGAAAATCTGTGGACTAAAATCTGCGGACTAAAATAGATAATGACTTACATACCTACTCTGCTCTTTCTGCAAAACAGATAGAATATCTCCATATCTCAATACAAAAGCGGGAAACTTGAACACAAAAAGTAAAGAATACATTGCGCAATATTTCCCTACAAACCCAATTTTTCCCCAATTTTCAAGCTGGGTGAAGGCTAAAGTTTTGCTTTAGCGACCGGTACAGCGTCAACACATTGTTGTGCTTCGACTTTAAGTTCGTTATAAATTTTTGCTGCTTCATCGGCATTCGCTTGTTTTCCTGCCAATTCCAGACTGGCACAAAGCGGATGCAGTTTAGATGCGCCAAGTACTCCTGCGGTTCCTTTTAGGCGGTGAGCAGCCTTACTGGCTGTTAAAAGATCACCGCTTGCCAAACAAGTTTCCATTTCATTGATATCGGTTGGAACTTGTTCTAAAAAGGCATCAAGTACCGACTCTACAACTACTTTAGAGCCGCCGCATTGTTCCATAAGTGTTTCCATACTGAAAGGAAGTTCACTACTCATTAGTTTTAGATCTCCCAAGATTAAAGATAGAGATTAAATCGAATTAGTTGAATCTAAATTTATTCCCTTTTACCATTTACAGGGACACGGTTTCTAATCATACACCGTTTTTCCAAACGTTTCAAGGGTTGCTTCAAAAAATTTTTAATGCAATAATAATTTTTAGCAAAATGCGGAATTACGACCTAAACGGTAATCATTCCGCTTGCGAATTATCGACATAGTGGCGAGTTGAGAGTAACAGTCTATTTTCTTAACGGCCACATAATTGAAATCGTCCGCAGATGACGCAGATTTTCGCAGATTATTTTAAAAAAAATTTTCCTAGTGTTCACAGGGTGGTGTGGACATTAGTGTTAATTTGGGTATTTTTGGTGGTTAATCTTTTTTTCTTGCTGGCGTATAGAGCGACGGCGAGTACCCCGTTTTCGTTCCATCTCATTCCGTGATGTTT
>JAITIZ010000165.1 GCA_031279215.1 Planctomycetaceae bacterium | reverse complement strand
ACAGAAAATAATTAGCACAACATTTCGGTAAACAACTTGAAAGTTTCGCTACAGATTGTTCAAATTTAGATACAGGGTTATTCTTATCCTTGTTACAATTCTTTGACATTGCTCGGTCTCCTTAAGTTAGAAGGGGGGATTGAAAGGGCTAAAACGATAAACGATAATCTACACAAATTACAACGAAATGGAAAGACCTATTTTTTGGAAAGGGCAGTTAATAACTTGGACAATAAATGTTTTGAATATTTGTTTGACGTTTGAAATTCAAGGTTCAAGCATTTTCGATTATTTTTGTTGGGCATCTTGTTTGTGAATCAATTTCGGCGAACTGTTACGGTTTGGATTCAATTTTCAGAGTTAGCCCACAATTCACATAACTTTTTTATCACTTGCCGCAAATTGGGCACAACAACGATAACCTGTTACACCAATTTTTAATCGAATTGCTCATCTCCCACCAACATTTGTTTGATGGTCTCATTGGTATTCGATTTGTCGTGGACGATTACCGATCATCGCCCGTCACATCAGAACAAATATAAGTACTTGAAATTACAATTTATAATTCTTGCAAAAAGAATTAAATGTACTTCTGCAATCAAAGCAGAACCCCAAAAAAATATTCGAAAAATTGAAGGCGTTCATTATGGCTGCATAAAAAATGCAGGAATGAGAGACCAAAAAATTAAAAAAATTGACATTAGCCGTAATTTTCAACATATTCAAATGAAAATAATTACAGGCTAAACGATACCGTAACATAAAAATACAAAAATTCCTGATACAAAAAGATAAAAAAATTTAGAAAGGGCAGGTATAAACTGACGAAAGAAATGATTTAAAATTGTCTGTCCCAAACTATCGGTAAGTCGGCGTACTCGCCGACTTGCCCCTGTTGACGAACGGAAATTGAAAACCAACAGCGTACAACACAATAACAAACCTAACAGATGCGACCGTAGATGAAAAACCCATCAGCGAAAGGCTTTCACCTACGGTCATCTACCTCTTAAATCTGGACTACTACAAATTTCAAACATTCAAAAAACAACCAATTGATGACAGGATAGAGTATAACTATTAACTAACTTTCAAACCATATTTTGATTAGTTCCCGCAAGTCATCCGCTGATTCGGTAAATTCCTCATCATTGAGCGCACGATCAAGCAATGTAGAATCAATAAAAATGTCCACCGGTTGTAACAATTGATATTTCTGAATAATACGGTTTAACAGTAATTTTATTTTTCTATCAAGTTTATGGTATTGACACAAATCATCAAAAAGCGGTTTATGACCATTCCGTTGACCTAATAATCCCAACAAACCCATAGAAAACCTCTCTCAATAATTAAAATAATTAAATGTAATTAAAAAACCGTTATTACACTCATCACACATAAAAATTCGGCTTTGTTAAAAACGTATTGCCGAGTTAAAATCCTATAAATGTGTTTATACTCAATCACACTTGACCATTCGGTTTTCGTCTTTTGACAAGATCAACGGATTTTGACGGGATAAACAGAATTTACAGGATTTTTAAATAAAGAATACAAAAATTCGTAATATATCAGTGAAATAATTTTTTTTGGTTCTATTTTCGCGGCATTTCCTTAATCTCTTATATTTTCTTAGTCCCGCAGGGACGAGATGTGCATAACCGTAGGTTGCGCTTCGCTTGACCGCCGGTTATGCATTTCACACCCCTAGCGGGGTTAAGATCACAAAATAAAAATTCCACTGATATATTACAAAAATTCTACTCTTATAAAACCGAATTTTAAAGTACAATGAGTATAGAGACACAATACATTACGTCTCTACATTGCTGCATTGGGGCTCTACATTGAAAAAGCGAACATAAATTGTTGCGAAAAAATTACATTGGTTGTGTTGGAGTCGGAGTCGGTAATGGAGTCGGCATGGGATTGGGCATAGGAGTTGGATTGGAGATTGGGGGGGACATTGAATTGGGGATTGTTGGCTGCGTCAGAGAACTGGTTCCGTTCATCGGATTCATTGCGCCGCCGCCCAACGGATTCATCATTCCCGGTTGATTTGGTATTCCGGTTGGAGTCGTTGGAGTCATTGGCGGATTGGTCATTCCGGTTCCTGTTGGGTCCATCGGATTCACCATGCCCATTGGGTTACCCATCATATCCATTGGGTTTGTTACTCCCATTCCGCCTTGCCCCATTCCGCCCTGAAATTGTAATTGTTGCTGTTGTTGTTGGGCAATTCGGCGTTGGGCTTCATTGGGGTCCCAACCAAGAACATCATCTTCCGTACCATCACGTTTATCAGGTCCTGCTGACCAGATTGCCGGTTTTGCTTCGCCGGTTCTGTTGAGACCGTTATACTGCATACTGTTGTCATACCGATACTGTTGTCCCCAAGGATCAATCAACGATTTGTCCGAATCAAGATAAGGATTGGTTCTTTTCCGTAATTGTGTATAAATTTGCGGATTATGAAACGGTTGCGTCCATGCGGTTGCCATTGGGTTGGTTCCGGTCATTCCGGTCATTGGGTCTATTGGGTTGGCACCTCCCATTGGATTTCCCATTGGGTTTCCCATAACTCCCGGCATTGTGTTGGGCATTCCCATATTGTCCATTGTTGGATTGGTCATTCCTGCGGAATATGCCGGTCCTACGGGAGGAGTTGGCGAACCTATAGGAGCTCCTCCGGTTGGGCTGCCGAACACATCTTGTCCTCCGACAGAAACAGCGTTTCCGGCAAAAGCGGCGTTGGGATCCATACCGGGCATCATTGCAGACGGTTGCGTTGACAACGGAGAAGTCATCGCAACAACCTGATTATCGGGAAAATAAATCAACGCATATAATCCCTGTTCGGTTGTTGGATAACCGCGGTTTTCTGTGGCGAAAAGTTCCAGATTACTTTCAAGTTGACCGATTTGAAGTTTGGCTTGATTTACAAGCGACTTTGTTCGCGAGGTGAACAATGTTGGAAGCACGATGGCAAATAACGCCAGAACGATTGCCAGAACAATCAAAAGTTCCATAAGCGTAAAACCTTGCCGATAAAATAATTTAATTTTGTTCATAGGAAGAATTTTTTCTGAAAAAATGTTTTTTGGAAATGGTAATTTTTTTGGAAATGGTAACTTTTTGGAAATGATAACTGAAAACAGTAACAACATTTTGTATTGAAGTATTGGATTATAGCACAAACGAATCACGAATAATAGCCAATTATCAATGAGTGTTTGTTTTTTCGACAAAATCAAATCATAATATACTCATCACACTTTGAAATTTGGTTTTATAAGAACAGAATTTTGGTGTCTTTTATTTAAAATTCTGTAACTTCTGTTGATTCCGTCAAAATCTGTTGATCCTGATCAAAAAACGAAAACTGAATTTTCCAGTGTGAGAAGGATATAATTAACGATAATTCTATATTTTTATTTTTCACCGAGTTTATGCCGTAGATATTTTGCTCGTGCGATATCTCGTTCTGTTTGTGACAATTCACTACCGTTGTGTTTTTGAAGGTGTGCGGGTTGGGTGTTTAGGAAGAGGTTATTGACAATTGGAATATCGGGTTCGTCGAGCAATCCCGTATTGATTCCGAGTCGGAGACTTGAAAGGTGGTGCATTGTTTCAATACTGGAGATTGTTCTTGCCGTTTTGAGCAATCCCATAGCTCTGCTGCAACGATCCAGAATAATTTCGTGCCGTTCCTTTAACAGAAATTCGCGGGCTTGCCGTTCATAGGCAACAATTTGCGGAACGATATTATTTACTTTTTCGATTAATTCTATTTCTGTTCGTCCCAATGTTGCCTGATTACTAATTTGGTAAAAATCGCCGACAGGTTGTGATCCTTCGCCATAAATTCCCCGAACAGCGAGATTTACTTTTTGGAGTGAGCGAAAAACTTTATCGATTTCTTTTGAAACAACTAATGCAGGCAAATGGAGCATGACACTAACCCGCATTCCGGTTCCGACATTTGTTGGGCAGGCGGTCAGATAGCCGTATTTATTGTGAAAAACGTATTGTAATTGGCTTTCGAGTTTATCATCGACCTCGTTGATTCTGCTCCAAATTTTTTCGGGGTCAAACCCGCTGGTCATTCCGTGAATACGCAGATGATCTTCTTCATTGACCATAATGCAGAATTTTTCATTCCGGTCGATCAATGCGGCACGGGCACCTTCGGTTTCGACCAATTCACGGCTGACTAACTGGCGTTCACAAAGATAGGTACGATCCAACGAATCCAACAATTCTAAATCAACAAAATAAAAACTATCTTGTTCAAAAATTTCAGAAGCGGTATTTTGAACGGTATCTCGAATTGATCGCCGATCTTGTTCGGTGGCTCGGGTCATAAACGGAAATCCGGCAAGATTTCGTGCTAACCGGATACGGCTGGAAATCACAATATCATTTTCCGGTCCTTCACCCAACAACCATTCGCTTAATTGTGAGAGCATGCCATTGATTTTCATTCTGTTTCGATCTCCTTTATTTGGTCGCGAAGTTTTGAAGCTCGTTCATATTCTTCGAGTTGAATAGCTTCATTCAAATCGCGGCGGAGTTTAATGAGAAATGTTCGGCGGCTTGAATCATTTCCGGTTCGTTTTGGCGATTTACCGATATGCTCCTGAACTCCATGAATATTGATAATCAAAGCGTCTAGTTGTTTGGAAAAACAGTCGTAATCGTTGGGACACCCCAAACGCCCGCGACTTCGAAAATCATAGAAACTAATCCCGCAAACGGGACAAGTTTGTTGATCGAGTTCTTTTAATTCTGCTGCTGCTTTATTGGCGGACATTTGTTTGACCATCCCTTGCGACAAGGTTGTTGTCAAACTTGACGAAGTATCATTTTGTTCTGAAGAACCGTTCAGATATTCTCTTGCGTGTTCTTCACAAAGATGATGTTCCAGCGGTTTTGTACCGGTCAATTCCGTAATATGAAAGGTTGCCGCTTTTTCACATTTTTGACATTTCATTGTTTTGGTTTTCGTTGAAATTCCGTAATCTTTTTTTAATCCCGCAGGAACAAGATCGAAAAAACAAATATTCTACTGAATAATTACCTTAATTTCTTATTCTGATATAATTTACACTCAAATCGTTCTTCCGACAACCATATTCCCGATTTTCCCAATATTTTTTGTCCGCTGTAATTATTCACTGCCCTTTCCAAGTCCTTTCCCAAAAAGTAGGTCTTTAACATTGGTTGTAATTTGTGTAAGCTATAGTTTATTATTTTTTACGAAACAATAACCTCTTTTTAATTTAAGAAGCCGGACTGATGTTAAAGGATTGTAATCAAGACAAATCTAACATCGTATCCCAATTTAATCAATACACAACGAAATGTAACTGTCTATTTAAATAGTTCGCCGGTATTTCATCCTTCATCCGCAGATTACGCAGATGTGCGCCGATTTTTTTTGAAGAAGTTTCTTGAACAGAATTCCCGTGTTTCTCCACTGTTCTCTTTTCTGTAGTTTCATGGGGGCGTTTATCGTGTCATTCACAAAAAATAATTGTTAAAAATCTGCGTAAATCAGCGGACGATTTAAATAGACAGGTACGAAACAAGAGCCAACCGTAATCCGGTTGTAACCGCGGCACCCAATAAAAAAACACCGCCAAGAAAGCAAGAAACGCCAAAATCAAAATCACATCAAAAGAAAACGATACAGAATTTGAATCGGGGGAACATTGG
>JAITIZ010000027.1 GCA_031279215.1 Planctomycetaceae bacterium | reverse complement strand
ACTATCAACTACTCTCACACCCCTAGCGGGGTTAAGAGCAAAAAACAAAAATTCCACTGATAGATTACTTTACGTGAATGATCCAAAGACAGGCAATGTTTCGCCGACACATCACGCCGGCAATCGTCGGCAATCGTCGGCGATAACCGACTCGCTCGGCAACAACTTAAAATGGAGGTCTCTTTTCCAACGGTTTGTTGAACACTATAATTATCATAATAGTTCATAGGAGGTTTTCGGATTGTAATTAATTCAGTTAGCAATTAATAAAGTTCCGAAGTGAATCCTATCATCTTTTTTGTTTTTGCAACATTTATTGATTTAAGAGGTTTTTATGCAGCCCGTACTTGATTTTTTGAAGGCGAATCCCGTAACTTATTTTGCTACAGTTGCCGAAGGAGCAATACCGAAAGTTCGTCCGATCTTGTTTTGTTTTGAAGAAGAGGGGATACTTTGGTTTTGTTCTGCCAGGAGTAAAAATTTCTGGAACGAAATGAACGCCAACCCTCAAGTTGAATTTTCTTCTTTTGACGGTAATCGTTGGGTTCGTGTTTCCGGTACCGTAACCTTCAACGATAATCTGAAAATTAAAACAAAAATTCTGGATATGTACGAAAATATCCGCTCCATTTACCAATCACCCAATAATCCGGAATTTGTTTCTTTTTGTCTTGAACACTGGAACGCAGCACTTTTTAGTTTTACGGAACCGCCTGTTTTGTTTTCACACTAAATTTTTCGGTGTTTCCGGCGAAAAGATTTTATATCAATGAAACGGTTTTATAAGCGGTTACGGGTTTGGTTTTATGGATTGCGTCCGGATCATGCACTTATGGTCGGTTACGCATTTTATGTGATTATTGTTTTTTTGTTATTGAGTCTTCCGATTTGTTGGAACACCCATTGGATTTCGCCGATAGATAATCTGTTTATTGCTGTTTCCGTAATTAGCACGTCGGGGTTAACAACCGTCGATACCGCCAATGTCTATAATAGTTTAGGACATTTTATTTTTTTGTTGGGGATTCAGATTAGCGGTCTTGGTTACATGACGGTTAGTTCTTACGCCATTCTTGCGTCGAAGGGACATCTGTCGAAAAACCGAATCAATATTGGTAAAGCGGTTCTGGCAATGCCGGAAACTTTTGAACCGGTTCGGTTTCTTCGGCATATTATTGTTTTCACTTTTACAATAGAACTTTTTGGCGCGTTAATTTTGTGGCAGGCATTTACTGAAGCGGGTGTACCTTATCCGCTTTGGGCAGCAATCTTTCATTCGGTTGCTTCGTTTTGTACTGCCGGATTCAGTACCTTTTCGAATAACCTCGAAGTATTTACCAATAATGCAAAAATCAGTTTAACTATTTCTATTTTGAGTTTACTTGGTGCTATTGGATTTATTGTTCTTGATGACATGGTGCGTTCAATTAAAAGTAAACATGTTCGGGCAACCTTGACAACCCGTATTATTCTTGTTGCAACATTAGGAGCTGTTACCGCCGGAACCGTTCTATTGTTTTTTGACACAACAATTGCCGATCTTCCGTTGCGCCAACGTTTGTTGACAGCATTTTTCCACACCGTATCCGCATTGACAACTTCCGGTTTTAGCACATTTTCTATTGCCAAACTGTCCGCTGCAACAGTTATTGTTGTAATTATTTTGATGATTCTTGGTGCTTCGCCGAGCGGTACCGGAGGCGGACTTAAAAGTACCACATGGTCAGCCGCTATTGCAACGATTATGAGTTTTCTACGCGGTCATGATGAAATTACTTTTTTCAGGTACAAGGTTCCTCATGGTCGAATTACGGCGGCATTTGCGGCGATTTCGCTTTATTTGATTGCGTTTGCTGCCGGTACGTATTGCCTGCTTCTTTTTGACTCACACCCGCTTGAAGATACTGCGTTTGAAGTTGCGTCCGCATTGGGAACAGTCGGTCTGAGCCGGGGTATTACGCAAGACCTGACATCGGGAGGAAAAATCGTTATTATTATAATGATGTATATTGGACGTTTAGGGGTTGTTTCGCTTGCATTGGGAGCAGTTGCCCTTTACAAAGATCCCGCTCACGAAAATCCCGAACCCATACCCGAAAAAAAAGATGATATTGTTTTATAAAAATATAAAATCAACAATTGGACGTTTACAATGTTGTCCTTCGTAACAAATAATTACACCCCCAAATCTCAAATCATAATCCCCAATCACAAACAATGGTTTCTTCAACAATTCCACTGATTCGGCCTCAACGGCGTTTAATTCCTTGCTGGAAACGATTCGGAATTTTTTGTTATCATTTTTGGAATGATTTACGTTCACAATGTTCCAATCATCCGCTGGATCAATGCCGTTGGATACGGTTTGCTTCCTCGTTAAAAAATGTTTCGGATAATCCCAAAGACCAACTTGCACGTGCAGGTGAAGAAGAAGCCGTGTTGCTGCTTCGCGAAAAGGGTTATATTATTTTGCAACGAAATGTTCGGTTACCGGAAGGTGAATTGGATATTATCGCTCGTAATGGTTCCGTTCTTGTGTTTCTGGAAGTCAAAACTCGACGGAAACAAAAATTCGGAAAACCATCAGAAACCGTCAAAGAAGAAAAACGGCAGCGGCAAATCATTATTGCTCAACAATTTATGTCTCTATGTCATATTACAGATATTCCGTATCGGTTTGACATTATTTCGATTTTTTGGCCCGTTGACGCCCCGCCGAGTATCCAACATATTGAAAACGCCTTTTCAGTCAACAGTGAAAAAGGATAACCTGTTTATTTAATCTGTTGTAATATTTCAGTAAAATTTTGTAATTATTCAGTACCCCAAACCCAATGAACATATTCGCCAACCTCACCAAAAATTAAAACAATTCAGATAACATTTTAGGATATAAAAAATGAAAATTCAAATTCTTGGAGTTGGTTGCCCCCGATGTTCGCAACTGGCAGAAAATGCAGAAACAGCAGCGAAGGAATACGGGTTGGACTACACACTAGAAAAAGTTTCGGATATTTCACAGATTCTTGCTTTTGATGTAACAGCTACACCGGCGTTGGTTCTTGATGGGCAGATTTATTGTTCCGGGCGAGTTCCTTCTGTTTCGGAAATTAAGGCAATGTTTTCCGGTAATTTACTCGACAACCCAATAATTATCCGGTAATTGGGCAATTACCGGATAATCCGGCAAAATCACAATGAAACCCATCATAAAACAAATTCTATTTTGGTTTTTGCTTATTTTTATCATTTCGGCTGTTCTAACACAAATTGTGTTACAGTTCCAAGATCAGGAAACAGTTGAAATTCCTGACGGTTTCAACATAATTTTTTGTCATGCAAGAATTCGTTGTCGGGCTTGCATCAAAATGGAATCATTAGTTCGCCGGACGCTTGATGAAATAAAAAACGATTCCGGTACAAAATTCCAATTAACAACTTTAGAATACGATATTCCGGCAAACCGGACTTTTGCCAAACAGTTTCATATCGGTACTGCAACTGTTATTTTATTGGAACAAAAAAACGGTAAAACTGTTTGGTTTCGTGATCTAACAGCAGAAGTCTGGAACCAACTCAATAACGAAACCGCCTTTGTCGAAATGCTGAAAAACGAATTGAAAAAGGATAGAGTTCCTCAAGAACAATAAAATGTAACTGTTTCTCTTTTGATAACCTTTCATTGGTTATTGATTCGATTTTCTTCCGTCAGACTAGTTGAGATGCTCATTACACTTTAAAATTCGGTTTTTATTTTTTTTAATTTTTTAGATAAAAACGATAAATAAATTTTTTAATTTATTTTTTGTTGAAATATGTTACCGTTTATTCCTGTATTTCGGTTAAAATATTTCGTAACATTTCGCCCCAACGGGGCAACCGGCATTAGCGTAGGGCAACGCCCTACGTA
>JAITIZ010000026.1 GCA_031279215.1 Planctomycetaceae bacterium | reverse complement strand
GGTTGTTGAGGCAAGGAATCATCGGGATCGTTAATCCAGCCTTGAAAAATTTCACCTTTGTTAAGTGGAGGAATTGAAGGTTGAGGAATTGAAAGTTCATGAAAATTCCGCAATTTTCGTTTCTGTAATTTGGGTAGCAATTGCAGAAACATAAATTCCGTCGGCTGATATTTTTGTTCGATTATTTTTGTTTCCGGCGGAGTTGGAATAGTTGGCGTTTCCGGTTTTTGAGGAGTGTCCGATGGATTCCGTATCGGAATTTCCTGTTGTTGTTCCGGTATTTCAAAACGTTTCACTTTATCTTCCGTCGGCATCCAATCAGGAAAGTAACGCGGAAGAATGAGTTCTTCTTTGTTCCCGTCGTTACCGGTTTTGGCAAGACGAATTTGTACAAAAGTTCGGAATAGATTTGTAACATTTTCATTAGAATGATTAGTTTCATTTGATTTGGTTGGAATTTCAAAAGCCAGTAAATCGGTTACACGATTGATGTTCCCTGCCGGATCTTTTTCCAGAACCGGTTGGATATTTTCAGCAACAAAAACGAATAAACTCCATGCTGACGAATAATCGTAAACAATTCGCATTCCTTGAAGTGTTGCCTGACGATGTTCCGGCGGCGAAACAGGAATCATTCCGCCGTTTTTTGCCCATTGTAACGTAAATAGTGTCGGAGTACCGAATTTCCACACTCCTTCCGTAATACCGTTGCGCACACTAAATTCCTGAGTATCCAGTTCAAGCAATTGGTTAAGTATCCATGAACGACCGGTTTCCGACGGATTGGCAAAATGATATTTAATTGACACAATAATATCGGGAATAGTATTCGGTCCTGGTAATTTTCCAAAAAAGAGCGGTTTGATGTTATTTATTGTTTCATAAAAATTTCTGTAATCCGTCGGTATTACCCATGTAACAGATTGAGACGGCATTTCAGGAAGTAACGAATAAAATGTCCGAACCGCATCGGGCGAAACGGAAGGAGACTGTGCAAAATGGTTGGAAACAAAGAGAAAATGTCCTTGTAAATGTGTATTGAAAAATGCCGCCGCTTTATTCCACCGATCAAAAAAATCGAGTTCGGCTTGACTTTGATTCCATGTTCGTGCAGCTTTGTCCAATTCGTACATCCTTTGATAAAACCAATTAGGCGACGGAGAAAGTGACTCGTGATTTGGTTTCAATAATTCGACTTTTATAAATTGTTCCAACTGTGAAATCGGATTATTAGGAGTTTGAGTGTCGTGTTGTTCGACTCCTTCCCGAATCACTTTCCAACGTTCTATTCGTGCCGCGTCTTCGTCTGAAGGCAATAAATCGTTACGGTTCAAAAGATAAGTGAGAATCGGATCAATGCGGTTTTTCCAATACATGAGCCGTTGTCGCCGTAACGCCAAATACGAATCAATTTCTCCTTCCGTACTGATTCCTAATAACGGAACAATAATTGAACCGTGTGCATTCCATGCAGCAAGCGTTGTTTGATTCGGTTCATAAAGATGATCCGAAAGACATTGTTTATCGAAACTTGCAAGAAGCGCGAATGCCTGCTGATCCGCTACCGTTATCAATTCGTTACGTTGCCGTTTTGCATCGTCGCCGAATGATTGATAAAGGCTGATAATCTGTAAAATACTTGACGCCGCATCCTGAAAATTACCATAAATTCCGTACTCTAATTCTTTTCTCGGCAACCGATGTATTCGGCGGGAATCGGCAAGAAGTTTGTGTACATTATCAATCAACTGTTGTCTTGCTTTAATTTGAATCAGAGGATCGTATTTATTTTCTGTTTCGTTAAAAATTTTACCGTAACGATCCGCCAATTGAAGTGCGTTAAATAAAATCAGACCGTCCCATTCAACCGACACGGGATTTCCTGCCAGCGGCATAACATAAGCCTTTTCGACTTTTTGCATAAATGATTCCTGCCGCAACTGTCCGACCAATGTTATCAGAGATTCCAACCATGCTAACGGCGTAAGCGTGTGAGTTGATTGTAACTCAAAAAATTTACCGGAACGGTTTGATTGTAAACGTTCAAGCCGTTCAAATTGTTCACGTTGCAATAATTCTGTATTGTTATCCCAACGTTTTATATCTGAATCGCTTAAAAAAGTTTCTTTCCTAATTTTGTTACGAATCGGAAAATTCGTGTCGTTGTACAACGGTTTATCATTGAGTATCCAGTTGTAACGTTCATCCTTCAAGGCAAGAACTGCCCGATTCAGAATCGTCCAATATTGTTCCAATTTTTCACGTTCCAGCGGAGCAGACATTAAAGAAACAGTATCATTCAAAAAAGATTCAACCTGTTCCAGATGAAGAAGAAGAGCGTTTCGTTTATAAATTCGTTCATCAAATTGACGTGAAAGCCGGTTGAATTGAACTCGTTCCATTTGAGTTATTCCGTTTTTCGTTTGTAAAAATTCATTTCGTTCAGGATGTTGAAGTAACGTGATATTACGATGTTGCAAAACGTGTTCCAATAATAATTCTGTATCAAGATGTTCATTACGAATACGATTCGCCGTTACGCTTTCTTCCATTCCCCAAAGATAATGAGAGATTAATAATGTACCGATTATCAAAATAATTGTTGTGATAATCCAGCGGCGCAACAGTAACAGGAATGCACGGCATTGGGGTTAAAACTCCGAGTGCCGCCGCAGTGGCAGCCGCAACAGCGGGATTGGCGGGTGACGAACACATTCCGAAGGTTGCAAGATTGACAATCGGTTTATTGTC
>JAITIZ010000023.1 GCA_031279215.1 Planctomycetaceae bacterium | reverse complement strand
TGGTAACTTCTAAAAACTAATATTAGGAGGAACGCAGGCGTCTCGCCTGCCCTGTTTTTTTACAAAAAACTCCTAAAAATGCGGTCGAGACGACCGCGTTCCTTCTAACAATAAATTTTGTAATATATCAGTGGACTAATTGTAGAGAACAACCATAGTAGCCCTGAAAGGGCGATAGGAAATTTTACACGGTTCGTTATTTAATCATCTTCCTGTTGCCCTTTCAGGGCGTTGGGGTGGGAGGGGGAACTTAAACCCACCCCGTTGGGGCGGGCTATAATACTGACGCCCCTAGCGGGGCTAAGATAAAAAACAAAAATTCCACTGATATATTACAAATTGATAAATGCAAGAAGTACACTTGGCTGTTATTAACTCCTATACCGTCCTTTCAGGATGTAGGAACAATATCATTTCACCTCACCGGAACAATAATAAAAATAGACTGTTACAATAAGAAGTATCGTTATATTTTGTTATCGTCAAATAAGGGATTTTTGATTCCTTTTTTGTTGAAGAAGGCGATAAGTTGTTGTTTTGTTTTTAGAGAAGCATTTTTCTTTTCTTCTTCTATGATCTCTTGGTTCAATGTGTAAAAACGCTTATTCTTGCAACTTATTTCTTTTAGAGGTGAACGGCTTTCTGTTAGGTCGTTTTTTAAGATATTGTATCGGATTTTCAAATCGTCCTTGCTATAGAGTTCTATTTCTTTTATCACACCAATAACTTGTTGATGATCACTTTTGACATAAATGTAATCTCCTGTTTTAATTCCTATTGCCTTACATTTTTGGTCTAATTTTTCTTTTTTCGCAACTCCTTCCATTTCCTTTTTTTCAAGTATTTTGAGAATTACTTCCGGTTGAATATCTTTATCCGAATTTTTAGGAACATAATTTTTTAGTTTCTTTTTCAATTCAGAAGTATCAATTTGAATTTTATCTATTTCGAGAGAATAGCGGGGAATTAAAAACGGGATTTTCGCGTCAATAACAAATTGTCTCAAAGCAACCATATCTCCGCCGCCGGAATTGTGTAACTCTTCATCCGATATCGTTTTATTAATGTCTAATGTCTGGGTTGCAGCATCTTTTAGGATGGGATGAAGATGACAATCAAATTCGAATGTTCTTTTATTAATTTGAACATATTTTTTTGAAAAAAAACCGGACTCCTTTGAATTTTCAATCTCTGAATATTTAAACGTACCTAAAAAAGAAATCATGTAAATAAAAAACGGAATTGATTTCAAATCATCTATTTCTAATAAACATGTTTGAGGAAGAATCTTCCTGATAAAACCGTCAAAAATATTCACGGCAAATTCGTAATGATAAATAAATTTTTCAATAACGTCAATATCAATATCAATATCTCTCTCACGGCTGGAACGGTAGATAAAAGAAACAAATTGACTTCCTGTTTCATTAAGAAATTCATAGAGATATTCTGTTGCGATTTTCTTTTCTTCTAAGGTAAGGTTTTGATAATCGGAGAACTCAACTTTAATATAAAATCGGCAAGCATAATTGGAATAGGCATCCGATAAATAATAAGAAACAGATATTTTCTGAATCTTATCTTTTAACAGCACAATACCCGTACAATACCGATTAAGATAATCTATAAAACTATCATCAATAAATTGGTTGTAATACATAACGGCACTTTCTAAAAAATTGGTTAAGAAATTGATTTTTACAAAATGTAATGAGTATAAATGAGTATAACGGATTCAAACCACCGGCTTGGGTAAAAAATTTAACGAATATTTTACCACCTCAACAAGCCCGAATACAAGTACTTCCAACACTTTAAAATTGGATTTTCGTTTTTTGGCAGGATAAGCTTTTTGGCAAAAACCGGATAAACGAGATTGACAAGATTTTTAAGCAAAGGCAGAACAACAACAACAATATCTTTTTCTAATTCTGAGCAAAACCGAATTTTAAAGTACAGCACTACAACGATTATAGAAAAAACTCTCAGCAATACATTTTGAACCGCTCTTGACGCGGGGGTGAAAAATCTGTAATATTTCAACGATTTTTTGTTTGACTTGTAATCAAAAGGGATTTTGCGGTTGTTATTATCAACGGCTGCGGGATTTTTGTTCCTTAAACCTGTAATTTTGCTATGTATCAGGGCAATGCGTTAGATACGTTACACCGAACTCATTCTTCTAATGATTATACGGAAAAATATTCTATTCCTTCGCCAATTCTTAGAGTTGAAGGATTGGTCAAGATTTACGGTAAACGTAGGGTTGTTGATGGGGTTAGTTTTCATGTCAACAAAGGTGAAATTGTTGGTTTGCTTGGTCCAAACGGAGCCGGAAAAACAACCAGTTTCCGTATGGCTTGCGGACTCATTAATACCAATGGCGGCATTGTTTATCTTGGTTCGCAAGACGTAACCAATTGGCCCATGTACCGCCGAAGCCGTGAAGGCGGAATGGGCTATCTTCCGCAAGACCGAAGCGTTTTTCAAAAACTTTCCGTACAGAACAATCTTTACGGAATTATGGAAATGCTCGGAATAAAACGTTCTATTCGTAAACGGCGTTGTGATGAGTTGTTGGAAAAATTCCAGTTGACCCATCTTCGGTACAATTACGGCGGCGGTTTATCGGGCGGTGAACGGCGGCGGTTGGAAATTGCCCGATCACTTGTTTCCGATCCGAAAATCATTTTGCTCGATGAACCTTTTGCGGCGGTTGACCCAATCACGGTAACAGGAATTCAGGGGATTATTCGGCAACTTTCCAGCGAAGGAATTTCTATTCTGATTACCGACCATTCTGTTCAGGATACACTTCAAATTACTCAACGGAGTTATGTTATTCAATCGGGTCGGGTTCTCTGCCACGGAACACCGGAAGAAGTCTTGAATAATCCCGAAGCACGAAAAGTTTATTTCGGCGAAAATGTTAATGTGAGCAATCTCCATTCCGTTTCACTTCACCATTCGCCCGAACAACCGCCCGAACAATCATCGGGACAATCATCGGGACAATCATCAGGGCAATCATCAGGTCAATCGTCCGAACAACCTCAAGAAAAGAAAGTTCTCTCCCGCCGGATTTTCGGACACAAAAAACAAACAGAGAAACCAAAAGAAACAATGATTCCGCCCGATCCCGAATGGGATGAACCACTTACAAAACCGCCGCATCGTATTACCTTACCGATGTCGCACACGGTGTCGTATTCGGAGTCCAATTCGGATTTAGACGATCATACGTTGGAAGTTCGCGGGGGTTCGGAAGTTTTGGGGGCTTCACCCAATTCGGAGATTCAAGGTTCTTTGCCAAAACCAAAATTCCAAAGAACACTTTTACCCAATACCGGTGTTGGTGAAAAGATTGATTCAACGCCTCCGGTTCATTCAACGGTTTCAGCCAATCACCCTGTTTCGGAAATCAACAAACCGGTATTACCGACACGCCCAATCGGTAAACGCATCCCGCCGGATCAGGCAACACCAAAACCGTCTTCGGGAATATCCGGTGTATTTCGTTCACTTGGGTCGTTGATCCATAAAAAATAAAACGTTGCCTATCTCGGGATAATTCACCTGAACAAGAACCCACAGAATGCCGAAATTTACCCGAAAAATTTTAACCATTTTAACAACCTGCATGTGAACATTGGGAATAATTACAAAAAAAGTAATTACTCAATGGAATTTTGGTTTATTTAAAAATTGGGGTTGCCGAAAGGAACGTTTTCCTGTAAAATCCGCCGACCATTGGGGGTACCCAATTAAAAATAGACAGAATAGATAGTTTCGGGAAAATTCAAGGATGAATTTTCCATAACAGAGCAAGGAGGCTCTTTTTCATGTTTGGAATTCAAGCAATTCTTTCAACGTTTATTTTGGCTGCCATTCCCGCTCCGCAGGATGCGACACTTCTTTTTGTTACGGCGCCGGGGTGTGAATCTTGCCGGCAAGTTGCTCCGTTGGTCAAGGAAATCACCGAAATGGGGTATTCGGTTGAAACTGTTGACGTATCGCAATATCCTGATCTTGTTCGTAATCAGCTCAAGGTTTCTCAGTTTCCAACCTTCCTCATGCTCTCACACGACCAAGTTATTGATCGTGTGGTTGGCGGCGGTAACCCGATCTCCCTGAAACCGCGAATCCTTTACATGTTCGAGCGAGCCGCCGAACCCCACCGGAAAAATACTGAAATTATTCAGGCTTCGTTTGTAACACCTTCGCCGGCATCACTCAATACAACAAACAAAATTACAATAGATAATACAGAAACATTGAGAACCAATGGAAATCCCGTAAACAATCCCGTAAACAATTCTATAAACAATTCCATAAATCATCCTGTAAACAATCTGCCGAAAAATTCAGAAACAATTTCATCTTGGATTACATCGTCGGTCAAACTCCGTGTTGATGCCGATAACACACATTCATGGGGAACCGGAACTATTATTGATACACGAAAAGGGGAAGCCTTAATTTTAACCTGTGGTCATATTTTTCGTGATTCTCAGGGCAAGGGCAAAATTGAAGTTCATTTATTTGGGCAAAATTCTAGTGTGAGGGTTTTTGGGCGTTGTTTATGTTACGATCTTGAGATTGATTTAGCACTTGTTGTTATTGTTCCGCCGTGTCCGGTTCAGGCGGTTCCGATTGCGCCGCTGCAATACCGGATTTTGCCCAAACAACGTGTTTTGAGTGTTGGTTGTGACGGCGGGGCGAACCCGACGGTTCGGGAACATTATGTCATGTCAACAGATCGGATTGGGACGCCGCGTGAAAATGTGTTACCGTTTCATTATATTCAGGTTTTTGGTGCGCCGGTTAGTGGTCGAAGCGGCGGCGGACTTTTTACGGAAGAGGGTTATTTAATTGGTGTTTGTAACACTGCCGATCCGGTTCAGAATGACGGACATTTTGTTCCGCCGCCAATAATCCGCCATGTCTTGCAATCAATGCAGCTTTCGGAAATTTATGAAAATCCGTCTTTAACCGATTCTTCGTTGACCGATTCGCCGCCGGTTCCCGTAACTGCAACAACAGTAAATCCGATAACAAAAAATGTTGCAGCAATAAATCCGGTAACAACAAATCCGCTTATACCGAATCCCGTTTTATCCCATCCAACAATATCCGATCCAACAATATCCCATCCAACAATATCCCGTCCGGTAACACAACTCGAACCGCTCCAACTTGAACCGTTAAAACTTGAACCGTTGAGAACGGCGGTTCAACCGATTCCTGTAACTATTGAGCAGGAAACCGAACAGGGTATGGATGAGAAACAACGAGCGGCATTGGATGAAATTAAACGCCGTAAACAAGATGGTGATGAGGTGATTTTAATTGTTCGGTCGCGTCGAAATCCTGAAATTCCGAGTGATGTGATTTTTCTGAACGTAACATCCGATCAATTTCTTGACGCTTTGACAAAACACGAACCGGTTTCCAATACTTCCTCTTACAATCCGGTAATATTCTCGTCACACGAACCCCCCAATCCGAATTTACGTCCCCTTAATTCTTTACCGGTTCCAATTGTGGATCGTCAACCGGTTTCGTTCCCTGTGTTGCATTAGTCCTCGAACAAGCGGGAATTTCCTATTATTTTCGGGTAACTTCTAAAAACTAATATTAGGAGGAACGCAGGCGTCTCGCCTGCCCTGTTTTTTTACAAAAAACGCCTAAAAATGCGGTCGAGACGACCGCGTTCCTTCTAACAATAAATAATT
>JAITIZ010000284.1 GCA_031279215.1 Planctomycetaceae bacterium | reverse complement strand
ATCATAAATATAGATTTCGTTAAGTTATTAATGAATTACTAATGAATAGTGTTACCACAACTTCGGCAATAATAAAAAAATGACAAAAATAAATCAATAGCAATTTCAATAAAATAATCTATAAATTAGTCTAAAATAAACCAGCGTTTGGTGTGAAGACTCAATACTATCAAGCTAACGTTGGTAATTTTCGCGGCAAGGCAATTAAGTGGAACGGTGCAACATCGCGCCATTTGATGAGTGATGAGATTTATCGAGTGTATAAGAGTCATACTAAGAGTGATGAGTCGTCGGATCGTCCGAGTTTAGATATGTCACCAATTGAGGGTCTTGTTTGGTTTGCTCGCCGCCATGCTTGGCATCTTGTTCCTAAGGTAGTAGTTGGCGTTAGTTTGCCTTTTGTTGGTATGGCACTTCTTGAATTGATTCCGTCTTTGCTAACAGCGGCGGTCGTGCATAAACCAGCTATCGAACAATCGCGGTCTGAATTGTTGCCCGCTGCATCCGTTTCGGTTTCCGATTCTGTTCCTTTAGCGGAACAGGTTCCCGATACATTGTTGCGTAAAGAGGATACGTTTGGGCAAAAAATATTTGGATTGAGCGGATCTAATAATGTATCGGGAAAGAGTGATGATATAGTTGCGATATTTCCTAATGGTTTTTTATTACGTAACGGTAAAAGGTACATAGTAGGTGAAACGTTAATATTTGAAGATCAAGAAGAAACCGTAAGATGTGTTAATGTTCGCTGTGGTTTTGTTCGTTTTGAATCCGGTAAAAAAGTTACACTATAGGAGTAACAATAATGTCATTAAGTACAGTAGATATACTATATAATGAATTAGATTTTTCTCAAGAGAAGATGCTTGAGCATGAACAACGTATCGAGAATCTCGAAACGGCGTTAAAGAATACGCTACAAATATTAAGATATTTGGTTGATTCGGAGGCGAGAGATTTTGTACAAAAAAAGGATATTGAATCACGTCGAAAGGTTTGAAGTACATTTGTACTTCAGGCGATTTGCGTGTTTCCCCTTTCCCGTCCCGCACCTTCCACGCCCGTTTTTTGGGAAGGTGCGGGATGGGAAAGGGGAAACACTCCCCCCCCTTTTTTGTTCGCATTAGACACAATCTTTTTTGCGGTACTCCGCAATACGAAGTAGGACGAAAGATAAGAAACTTACATGCCAAAAATATTTTTTTGTAGTGTATAGTGTAACTGGTTCGGTAATTAAAAAAATTTTTTGGCATGTAATTTTCTTTTCGTCCGGTTATTGCGGGAGTAGCCGATAAATAGTTGAGTTTTTACATGTTGAGTATTTTTTCGAAATTGTTATCAAAAATCATACCAAAAAATAATTATATTGTTGCACTTTTTTAGAGGAGGTAAAAAATGAGATATGAAAACGTAACACCTAATCGGTATGACGTATTTAACGATCAAGATGAGTCTGTTTGTTGGATAGATGTTGTTATTGTTTGATGGTGTCATATGTGGTTTTATTGTGGTGTGTGAATTGGGTTCTCCGAAGTTCCGTGTATGTGTTACGTTATCAGAAGCGAAGGATTATATTGAGTCGAAATATGGATGCAATTAGCGGTGGAATATTTTTTAATGAGTTAATTAGAAGGGATGCAAGTGATTAAAAGATATTCTGCCGTGAATTTTAATTTAACTACAAAAATGTTATTACGAATAAATTTATTAGTTTTTATAGTTTCATTTGTAGGCTGTTCGGCGTTACATCGAGTTGAACCGTTTTTTCGAGTACGTTCCCCTGCGTCGATTGGACGAGTTGATTTGTTACAATTTGAAAAAAGTATTGATAAACCGTTTGACTACCGTATTGAACCGACAACAGTTTCCGTACGTTTTGAGGGAGTTACCGTAAGAGATGTAATGCGTATTCTAACGGACATGACCAATAAGCCGATAGCTTGTGATAGTACGATAGAAGACGAGTTAATCTATGGTACCTTTGTGGATCAACCGTTACAACAGGTATTAGACATAATAGCTAGGCGTTGTAAAGTGAGTGTAGCTGATGTTTCCGGTGTTAGCTATCTTGGCGAATACAAGGATGGCGACAAGGTAACGGCAGTAGTTCGTATTCCTCCGGTAAGCCGTGAAGAGTTGAAGTTAGCGTTGTCCACATTTAATACGGAACATGGAAAATGTACAATAATTGGTTCATTCGTTTGGATTAGTGATACATTAGAAAATGTACGTAAAATAGTATCTGACCTTGAGGATATTCGTACACGTTCTGAACGTTCTTATCTTGCTGATGTTTATTTTATTCGTGTCAATGAAGATGATTTTTTACGTTTAACGGCTGATTTGCGTATCAATAGTGTTGATATATTTTCGAGTGCGTTTAATGTGGAGCAATTATTTTCAATGTTTGTCGATGCCGATGCCAAGTTGGGTAGTGCGTTAATTGATACGCGCCCCGTTTTACTTTTGTCTGAAGGTCGCAAAGCGGAGTTTCAGGTTGGTAGTGAAATAATGCGTGAACGTAAAGCCGTGAATGAAAGCGGGGTGATTCAGACGACCGGTTACGATAAATTTACCGACGGTATAACCCTTTCATTAAATATTAGTCGTGTATCTGATGAGCGTTATTCCATAGATTTGGAGTTGGAAGTATCGGCATTTGATAAGACGGAATCATCATCAGCTATCCCTGCGAAAAATAATAGTGTACTAAAATCTCCAGGTCTCCTTATTCGTGACGGCGGTGTAGTTTATGCGGGTAGTTTGAAGCGTAAAGATACATCAAAAGTATTTGGTCTTTTTTCTGTCGATTCTTCCCGAATGTCGGATATGCTTACAATTTGGGTACGAGTTCGAGAGATAAAATAGTAGTTTGTTTTTTCAGTTAAAATCCATAAAAAAGGAGTTTGTTTATGGCAATTGAAGTTCGTGATATAACGTTAGGCTTGTGTTTTGAAGCTTACGGTATTTTTGTTAGTGTTTATGTCCCTGATGCCGAAGGTCGTAAACCGGTATTTCGATTCGAATATCTTGGCGGTCAATTTTCCGTTGAGGTTGAAGAATCGGAGGTTTTAACGCCTCCTCAAGTAGGTACGGCATTTCACGTATTGGGCAAGGTTCGTTACAATAGTTACAACGGTTCCATTGCTCTTGTTCCTGAACACAAAAAACAGTTACAAGAGTTGTCACCCGAACAATTTGTTAAGGGACTTAGGGTTTGGGGTGCTGGTGTCGTTGAAGAAAAGAAACAAACGGTAATGAATCGTAATACCTATTTGAATGCTGCTATTAAATGGCAAGGCGGTCTCCATTTGTTTACGGGTTTGTCTCCTGAGATATTTCAGCGAGTTCCTCCGCGTGGTCAATTTGTTCGTTTTGAGTTGGGTGTTACTAGTCATTCAGAGCGTACAGCCAGTGGTCAACAAATTCAAATGATGGTACCGTTTTTGGTTTCTGTAACACCGGAAACTATGTCGTCCAGTTTGCCGGCATCAGGTAACTCAATTCCGAGTTCCCCTGTATCCTCCCCCAGTAAAGAACCTGATAGCACAGCATCGCGAGTGGCTGGAGTTTTGGGTTCTCGTGCTAAAGCAGTATGAGGTAAATTATGAAAAGATTTTTGTACCGTTTTGTATTACCGGCAATCGTTTTGGCAGTAGTTTACCATTTTGGTTACAATTTTGTCAAGTCTGCTGGTATTCGTTCCTCAACGGTTTTGCCGCCGATAACATCAACGCCGCAAGTAACCGCTCCAGCGTCCATCACGTTGCCGGCTTCGCAACCGAAAGTGTTAGAAACTACCGAGACTCAACCGCCAACAGTCAAGCGTGTTCGTAAAACACATGATGGTTTGGTGGTTGAACATCGTCCTGTTCAAGCTTTGCCGGTTAAGACATCCGATAAAGCGGTTTTTCGTTCCCCGAATGTGTCTGGTGTTCCATTGGAACAGTTAGAGCCAACGCCACAACCGGAGTTGTTACCACTTAAATCATCTTCCATACCGGCAACCTTGCCGGTTTTGGCGAAACCACAAACGGCACCGCGGGATGATTGTGATTGTGGCAAGTAAAAAATTTTTCGGAGAACCGCATTGTAACGTTTTGTGGTGCGGTTTTCCGTTTTTTTATCATGGAGGTATTTTTTATGAATGGATTTTTTAAGAAAATTTTGTTATTTTTTTTAGTATTTCAAATTTTGTGTGGTATAATTATCGCGCAATCAGCTCCTGATTCTTTACCGCCGCTTGCACCGAAAGAGGTACAAGTCGATATGTTAATAGATTTTAGTGGCATGATTGATGTATTATGGGAGATTTTTACATCATTTTTAGCAGAATATTATGGTTTGTTAATAGGCATATTTGTAGCATATTTATTCATGGGTTACATTCAAGGAATAGCCGAGGGGTATAATGAACGTATAAGACAAAAGCGTATATTGCTACAGTCGGAACAAAAAAGTGCTGTAAAACGGCGTGAGAATGAACGAGAACGAGATCGCAAGTTTTTATCGAGATATTTAGGTGATTCTTCTTCAGTGGATCGTGTTTTACATGATATTGAAGGTGATAATTGGAAAGATGCCGTAACTTTACATCGTAAAGAAGTCGAACTTTGTGTTGCTCCTAGTGATCCGGGTGATTTACCAATTGATGATGTATCAGTAATTGATTATGAATTTTATGTTGATAAAGATGATAATGTTGTAAAGCGAGCTTCGCAGGAATACGGTACTCGATTTACAACTTATTGGACTAAAGAGGGTTACGAGGAAGGTAGTGAATCCATTAAATATTGTAAAAATTTTCATAGTGATGATGACGAAGGTGATTATTATCCTCGTTTAGCACGTATCGAAGATGACGACGATGAGGATGGATATTGATTTTTTTTGTTTTGTAACAATTTTTTAAGGAGTTTATTTTATGAAAGATGAAAAGCTTTATGCAGTATGTGTTCATGAGTCTGTAGTTTATGATTGGGGTCTTGTAACTTTTGGAGGCAAACCAGCTGCTATAACTAAGCGTCGTTTTGTCGATATTGAGGTTCAACGATTTCGTAATGATCTTGGAGTTCTTATTGAAGTAGGATTAAAAGAATTTATCGCTGATATGAAAAGCGGTATTTCTGAATCAAAATTTGCAAAGATGCTTGGTTGGAATTATGGTCAAGCGGCAGAATTGGTAAGAGCTGAAGGTATTGTATTTATTGTTTCAACGGGCGAGCAATTTGAGTCGCGTCCATATTCGTATAGTTCAGCACGTGATGACGACGAATATGCGTTACAGTTGGTACGTGATCTTTATTCGCTTTCCGGCGGTCGGTTTCTTCTTGAAGAGTTTGATCCGGTGAAACACGTGCTAGGTTATAAACCGCAAATTGATACCTGATAAATGTACCAAATGATTTCTTGTGTATGGCATGAAGCCGTTTTATTCATCTTGAATAAAGCGGCTTTTTATTTTGTTTTCAATTTCTTTTTTTAGATAGAATTCATCGTAGCTTTTTCTAACATGAATTCTTAAAAGCGGGATGTTTGCTTTTTGAAGCATTTCGTCTTTTCTGTTGTCTCTTTTTCTGTTGTCCGGTGTATCGTGCGATGAGTCGTCTAATTCAATAGCAAGTGTTACGTTGCCGAAATAGTCAACAAGAATAAAATCAACGTGCATCATTAATATACTTTCTTTGTTTTTTGTACCGTCTGGAATTCCGCCGATAACATCTACAAGACGTGTTTTATAATTAACGTGTAGATTTTTTGGTTTTGCTTTTGTGAGACAATTTAGAAAATCTATCTCGGCATTTGATAATAAGTTTTTTTTGTAATTATTTGTGTCGTTTTCTTGTGCTTTTTGTTGGGCTGCTTTGGGTGTGATCGGCGCAGGTAAAAGAATTGGTTGCTGTTGGGTTTGTTCTTTTGTTCTTTTTTCTGCCTGTTCTTTTTCCCATTGTTCAATTTTTTCTCTTGCCAATTTTTCAGCTTGTTGTCTTATCCATTGTTCAATTCGTTCTTTTGCCCATTGTTGTCTTTCAAATTGTTCTGCTTGTTGTCTTGCTCTTATCTCTGCTTGTTGTCTTATTCTTTGTTCAGTAATTTTTCTTGCTTTTTGTTGTTCGATTATTGTTTTCTTTCGTTCATTAGCTTCTTGGATTTTCTTTTCATATTTTTTGTCATGTTTGTTGCAAAAATAATAAATAAGAAAAACAGCTGCTATTGTTAGAATTATTATAATAAAAGTAGTTACGTAATAAATGATTGTTTCTTGCGTTTCTTTGTTCCCGAGGAAGAATATCAATGAAAATCCTACCCCAAGCATTGTAATTAATTTAATCACTTCATTTTCTAGGTTGTATTTTCGTTTTTTTGTCATGTTTTATAAAAGTTTGTAAAAGAGTTTTTCGATATAATAATTAAGTTTAGTTTGTAACTAAATTTCCAGAGGCCGGTAAATATTTTAATCATTTTTTAAGTGAGGTAAAGTATGCGAGCATATCAAACCAGTCAGGGTAACTGGCAATTGAATTTTAGTGAACAGGGTAAACAAAAAACGTTGTATCTTGGCAAAAGTTTTACCGCATCTGCGGCTGATCGTGTTGCCCGTATAGTTACGGAGATAGTTGCGTGCCGTGATCGCGGCGACAGTTTACCGTTAGATTTACAGTATCGTATTCGTGATCTTCCTTCGCGTGTTCGGTCAAGTCTTGAACGTTTCGGTATTGTTTCTAATCGTTTCGGTATGACTTTGAAGGAATTATTTGATTGTCATGTGAAAACTAAAGAACGCCGGAAGGTTAAAACAATCAAACATTACCAACAATGGTATAAACGACTTTTGGGCTTTTTTAATGATACAATAAAAGTTTCATCTATAACGAAAGAGAAAGCGGAAAAATTCGCGGATTTTTGTGAGGACGCATTGGCACCGTGTACAATATATCGCGGTCTTGGTACTTGTAGAGCGATTTTCGATTATGCCGTAAATGAAGGTATCATATCGGTTGATCCATTTTCCGATATTTATCGCGGTCAACGTACTAATGAGGTACGTCAATACTATGTAGAGCGTGAAACAATAAATAAGGTATTGTTAGCATGTGCTGATGATTTTGAACGTTTAGTAATAGTTTTGGCGCGTTACGGCGGTTTACGTATTCCGTCTGAAATACGAAAACTTCGGTATGGCGATTTTACCGAAACGTTAATAAGAATACATAAAGATACTAAAACCGGTGCCCGTGATGTTCCATTATTCCGTGAAGTGAAGGAAATATTTTGTCGTCTTTCCGGAGACTTGGAAGATTTAATTTTTTCCGGTTATTTGTCTCAAGATTGGGGACCTTGGTCGATGTTGGCTGAAACAATAGAACGCATCGGCTTAACTCGTTGGCCCAAATTGTTTGTGAATCTTCGGTCAAGTTGTATAACCGATTTAGCCGATATGGGTTATAGCGAAAAAACACTTGATGCGATCTTTGGTAATTCAATGGAAGTTCGCAAGTCGCATTATATCCAGTTACAAAAAGAAAAAGAATATAAAAAAGTTTTAGCAGATAATGCGGCAATAGTTAATTTATTGTGCAAAAATGGCGGTACTTTTGAAAGTGAAGAAAAAGGTATTCCGTTACATGAGATTTTGGCATTACGTGATTTATTAGTAAGTCGTTTTCCCATTGAAAAAACCAAGTCTCTATGAGTAAATTTTGTGAATAAGTGAAAGTAAAGTATCTAAAACATGATGATATAATCTATTTATTCTTCCTATTTTAACAATTTTCCAAAAAAATTTTCAAAATTTTTCATTTTTTTTGACTTTTTTTTCTAAAATAGGCTTCTCGCGCCGCCTGAACCGCCGGTAACAGAAGAGCGATTAACAAGCCGATAATCGCAATAACTACAAGAAGTTCGACGAGGGTAAAACCAAAAATAGTAGTTTTTTTCATTGGTAT
>JAITIZ010000018.1 GCA_031279215.1 Planctomycetaceae bacterium | reverse complement strand
ACTTCTAAAAACCTAATGTAAAATTTATTGTTAGAAGGAACGCGGTCGTCTCGACCGCATTTTTAGGCGTTTTTTGTAAAAAAACAGGGCAGGCGAGACGCCTGCGTTCCTCCTAATATTACTTTTTAGAAGTTACCTATTTTTATCATATATTACTGTATCCTGTGTAATAAATTGCTTGTTTTTTTGAATGTTTGAAATTTGGTAATATATCAGCGGAATTTTCGTTAAAAGATAAAACATCAGGTTGGTGACCTTTCGCCGACGTGATGTTTCGGCAAAACATTCACCTGCCTCTGGATAATTCATGTGAGCAATAGCCCAAAAAATGCCGAAATCACACGAAAATTTTTACCCATTTTAACAACCAGTATTGGGAACACTAGGAAAATTATGTGTATCGTGGTGAATTATTCGGGTTAGGGTATTGTTTTGCCGATAGCAGAATGTTGATAATAGATCGTGCTGTGAGCGGAATTATTGCCGATTTAAATGTTTTAAAGAAATATCACCTTGATTTCTATACGTAAACAAATTAAACTGATTATCTACAAATTAAATAAATTAAATCGGTTCTCTACGAAAATTCCACTGAATAATTATAAAATTAAATACCAATGGGAGTCCTTGAAGGATTTTGGGTTCGTAATTTCAAATCGTTAAAACAGGTTGGTCTTGGAACCTGTTTTCCGAAATTTGTCTATATTGACGACGAAACACGGGTATTACCTTATCACTTAAATTCCATTACCCTGCTCACCGGAAATAACGGAACAGGAAAAAGTTCCGCACTTGATGCCTTTTCTTTTGTTTCGGACTGCTATCGTCATGGAGTTGATTTTGCCTGTTTGAAACGCGGCGGTTATGACACCATCTATTCCCACGGCAGTAAAGGATCGCTCTCCTTCGGATTTCATTATCGGGAAAAAGAAGAGTTGGAAGCAGTAACATACGCTTTGAGTATTGTTTGCGCCAAAAATAAGTTCCCGTTCATCGAATCAGAACTACTCGCCTATCAACGCGGTAAAGAATCATTACCAATCTTTTTCTTGCAAAACGGAGTTCGAAGTATTCGCTATCTCGCACCAGATGAACAACTCGGAAATACAGAATTGACCAAAATCGAATTTACCGATTATAAAAATCTTGGGCTTGCATCATTACAATCACATCCCAAATTTCCGGTTTTGGCTTCGTTAAGGAATTTGTTTGAAAACTGGGTGTTGAACAATTTCACACCGGTTTTGACACGAAAACTTGATCTTTCCCTGTCCCGCCATCACGAATCTCAACGCGGTATGAATCTCTCCGGTTTGGTTGGGTATGTGTTGAAACGTTACGGAACAGAATACGAAATGTTTTTTCAACGAATCGCTTCGCTGCTTCCCGATGTTGAAACAATTTTGGTCGATTCCACCCAAGTAGATAGACCACTTTTGGCGTTCAAAATGTTAGGAATCCAACAACCAATTCCAATTACTCATCTTTCAGAAGGAATTGTTCGGCTTTTTGCTTATACTATTCTGTTGGAAGAAAATGATCCCGCCCCATTAATTATTTTGGAAGAACCGGAAAACGGACTCGATTGGTCGCTTCGCGCAAATCTAATTAACCAAATTCACCATGTTTTCGATAACTCTCAAAATACACAATTGGTAATGACAACCCATCATCACGATTTTGCAGATTCATTACATCCGTCACAGGTTTGGGTTTTTGAAAAAAATCAGGAAGGTTTTACTGTTGTTGAGCGTGCAAGCGATGCGCTTGTTCTCCAGGAGATGATGGAAGGCAATCAACCGATAGATTCTTACTGGTTTAGTAAACGGTTTGGGACAAGATAATTTTATTTATACCATACAACTGGTATTATAACTATTTTCGAACCGGGTCCTTATGGCTTTTTATCCTATTCTGACGAAAGATTTTGTCGATTTTATGACGATACACCTTTTGAGTAAAATTTACTTTTTTACTCTTAATTTTGACCTATTATTTTATGCGGACAAAGATTTAGCAACCCTACAACTTAACAGTTTTCAAAAATCCGGATTATGGTAACAACAACGATTGATTCGATTGAGTCTTTATCTGATCTGAGACATTTCATCTATCGAACCCTCTGTCGCGATCATGATTTAATGATGAACGCCTTTCCAACTTCAGAAACAATCCTGAAACGAGGTAAACTTCAACCCTGTGGTATGATGTTTTGTTTACATGGTCCGCGTGCTGTCAAGTTCAGTGCCATTTGGGAAAAAGATTCCAACCGTATCCTTTTTTATGGTCCCACCGGTAAACGATACCACCAAGTTGAATTGAAAAATGTTCATTTTTCTTTCGATGAATTGACATCATGCGGCAATAAACCGACAATGTTATAAAAATATTGGGATAATAGTGTTCAAGATAATGATAATAGTGTTGGAACAACAATGTTGAGATGATAGTGTTGGGATATTTTATTGATAGCTTGTCCTTGTCGGCGTAAACCGTAACCAAAGATGTTGTTTTATCGTTTTGGAACTTGAGAAAAAAAATGAATTTTCCGAACTTTTTCCTTTTTTTTTCGTAGTCAGACAAAGACTGAATAGAACCCGAATTGATAAATCATCTGTAGCAAAAAATAAATTGTTCTCCCCACTTTTTATACATGGAGGTAAATAATGTTAGTTTTGACCCGAAAAGAAGGTGAAAAAATTTGTATCGGAGATGAAATTGTAATTACGATTGTTCGTACCGGCGGTGATAGAGTTCGATTAGGTATTGAGGCTCCGCTCGATCAAATTGTTCTGCGTTCGGAACTGAAAATAAAAGAACCTCAAAATATTGAAACAATTCCATTACATCGTTCTATTGATATTTCCAAGTGTTCCTGATTTATCTGTCATAGGGGTTTGGTGTGAGTCAGGCGTATCCTACAACAATTGATTTGACTGCGGAAAATGATAAACCGCTTTATTATTCTGTTTGGTTGATTACCGATCAAAAATGGAATGCGGCTTTTCTTTTTGGTATTGCACTTATTGTGAGTCTTATTGTTTGGCAATACGAAGGAAATCTCATTCTTGAATTGATTGCTCTCTTATTTTTATTAGGAACCGTGTGGCGTATTTTGGTGCCGGTTCATTTTGAATTAAATTCCAACGGCATTGTTTACCATTCTCTTAACCGGAATCGATTGATTGCTTGGAGTGATATTCGGCGTTATCAAATTCGGCGTCATGGAATTTTGCTCTTACCACAAACAGACCGCTTTTTTCTGGAAGCGTTTCGCGGTTTTTATTTATCGGTTCCCGCTCCGCTCATGCCGGAAGTGTTGTACCGTTTGCGTGTTTTTGTTGATCGTTCCTCGGATTAAACCCTTATTACGAAAATGCAAAAAAGAACCCCCTATCAGGATAAAATCATCAAACGGTATTACGACAATCGTTCTGATATTATGAAGCAAAAATTGTCGGAACTGACGACCGATCTCTATTTGGCAGAAGGAAAAAAACGAATCCAACTCTGGAAACGTATTACTCAGGCATTGACCAATCTTGGTGTTGACCCGATTTGTATTGAACGTCTTGCCGTTTCCGATAATCCGGCACTGTTGGCAGAGTTTTTAGAAAAGAAAGTCTATAAAAAATGAAAGAATATCATTCAAACGGTGTCTATTTTGGATATCCCGAAAATTGGGTTATAGAAGAATCAGAAATGAATACCGCCGCCGGAAGTGTTCAATTAACCAATGAAGATGGAGCGTTTTGGTTATTGAAAAAATATCCGTTTGGAACAAACCCCGATGAAATTGCCAAAGAAGTATTAACACTGATGCAGGAAGAATATGAAGATATGGAAGTAGATCGGTTCGACCGGATTTTTTTTGATAAAATGGTAACAGGTTTTGAGATGACGTTTTTTTATCTCGATCTGATGAATTTTGCAACAGTTCTTTGTTTTGAACAAGATGGTCTTACGTTTGCGGTTTTCTGGCAGACCGGTAATCAGTTAATTATCCGCAATAACGAGTCGGTTCCGATTGAAAAAGTCTTGGAAGCGGTAACTTTATCATTGTTACAAGGTCCGCACTGCAAGGAACAACCTCTCCAACATAGTTGTTGCGAACATAAACACGAATCCAACAAAAATCCCTAACTATTAAAATAGCACAAATAATCACGAATCATTCACGTACAAAAATTGTGTTGCGGTTTCAAGATTATGTAATATATCAGTGGAATTATTGTTTTTTATATTAGCCCCGATAGGGGCGTTAGGATTTTTTACGGAATCGCCTGCCCCAACAGGGCGGGTCAAAGTCCAACCGCACCTCAAAGCCCTGAAAGGGCGGCAAGAAATAAAGACATGATTATTAACAACAATTATTGTTCCTTTCCATTGCGTTGATAATAAGCCAATAATCTGATCG
>JAITIZ010000016.1 GCA_031279215.1 Planctomycetaceae bacterium | reverse complement strand
CTTCTAAAAACCTAATGTAAAAATTTATTGTTAGAAGGAACGCGGTCGTCTCGACCGCATTTTTAGGAGTTTTTTGTAAAAAAACAGGGCAGGCGAGACGCCTGCGTTCCTCCTAATATTACTTTTTAGAAGTTACCTATACTCATTACACTTTAAATTTCGGTTTTCGTTTTAAACTAAACTCGCCCTGAAAGGGCAATCAGCATTAGCGTAAGGCAACACCCTACGGAAAAAATATAAAACGAATTTTAAAGTGTAATTGGTATATTACGAATATTTTTCATTATTTTTTTTGGAAAGTACAGTAATTAACTAACAAAAACCTTTAATCAGAAATATGAAAACTAACATTCTTTTTTTGTTTATTTTTATCATTTTTTTCGGCGTTTCCCTTTTTGCGCAATACCCGAAAAATGAAACAATTAAACCGTATCCGAAACCGGTTAAGGAGAAAAAACTCGTTCAGCGTTTCGATGGTACGGCAACAGAATTGCCGCACTGGAAAGCGTTACATCAATCTAAATTAAATGCGGCAGGAGAAACAATTCAAATTAAATCAAGCGGTCACGATCCGTATGTTTTGCTTCCGAATATTCAGAATCCAATTGCCGGTGCGTTTGAGTTTCGGATTCGGATGAAAAACAACATGAGACCTAATGCCGAAATTTTTTGGAGTACAAGTCAACGTTCCGGTTTTCATACCGATTTTTCTGTACGTTTTGGATTTTCACCGGATGATTGTTGGTACACTTACAGCGTGTTTTTTGAAACATCAGAACCTTTGACGCAACTCCGTTTCGATCCGGGAACCTCTGAAGGTGTTACTGAAATTGACTGGATCGAATTGTATCAGGTTGTTTACGACGAAACCGAACAAAAACCGATTTCATGGTTCAATCCGAATTGGTCTGAACATGTTGAACATTGGAAAATAATTTCGTCTGAAAATAAAAATATCCGTGTCCGGTTCGACGAAAAAGGAACCGGAGCACAAATTTTCAATAACGAAAATCCGGTTGGAGAAATTTATCCGCTCAGTTATCAGAACACGGAATTACCGCTCGGCGGTATTACGTCTATTCCGTTTTATCGCAACGAAAAAGAACCAAACAACTCAATATCAAAATCGCTGTTATCAAAACCTTTGATACTGAAATTTCTTAAATCGACTGTCCAAACAATTGAGTTTACTGTTGCGCTGCCGGATTCGTCAAGTCAAATTGGAATACTGCGGTTTGAACTTGTAAACGATGAAATCCGTTTTGAATTGACATCAGACCCTCAATCGAAAACATCGGTTTTTAGTCCGGTTTTTCGTCCCAAAGGAACGATGCAGCAAGCGGTGTTGAATGGTGTTGAATATTTGGAACAAGGCGAGCATTCCTCCTCAACAGCAGATATTGAAACACCGGAACATTTACGTTTTGCACCGAGATCGTTGGATATAACGTGGTCTTTTATGGCAGTTGTTACGGAAAAAACCGGTTTCGGACTGCTTTGGAATACACCGGAAACACAAGCCGTTTTCGCAGTACCGGATTTTATTTTCGGCGATTCAACTGCTCATTATCTCGGATTACACGGAACCCGATTTTCTGGAACGTTAAAAATATTACAGAGCCGTGAACTTCGTGAAACATCGTCTCTGGACGGTTTAACTCCTCTTGATTCTCTTATTCTTTGGGCGGTTCAAAAACACGGATTGCCTGATCTTCCGAAACGTTTTCGTGATGACGAATCGCAACGGTTATTGAATTTGTCGGCTTATGAAAAGTCGGCGATTACAGATTTGTCAAACGGTTGGCGTCATGCTGTTCTGCCGGGAACGATACAAAATTTTCCGGCTTCCTTCGGAGTTGATTATGTAACATCGTTGTGGCAATTAACCGGTCAATTGCCGGCAACTCCGCGATTGGATCATGGCGGTGCGCATCTTCACAATCCGGCAGCGTTTTTATTATCGGGCAGAGCGGAACAATTTCGTAATTTTTGCCGCAATGAAGGAAAAGGACTTTGTCAACAGCAACGAGCCGATGGAGCATTTCCGTACAATGGAAAATATCTAAAAGGACATTGGGAAAACACCGCATCGGGACATTGCGGTAATGCACTGTTTCGTTTATTATACGATTATCGTGTTACCGGTGATAAGGAATTGCTGAATGCGGCGGTAAAAGGACTTGAATTTGCGAACAAATATACGGTTCCGCGCGGTGCGCAGGTTTGGGAATTGTCGCTTCACACACCGGATATTATGGGTTCGTCGCGAATGTGTATGGCAAACGTTTGGGCATTTGAAGCAACCAACGAGAAAAAATATCTTGATGCCGCACGGCGTTGGGCAATTACCGGATTACCGTTTGTTTATTTATGGCAAAAAGATTCTATCAAGAACCGAGCCAAAGGTGCTGCAGAAATTATTATGAAATACGCAACAACACCGGTTTTCGGCGCAACAGATTTCAAAGGAAATTGGATTGGTTTACCGGTGCAATGGTGCGGTCTTGATTACGGCGAAGCTTTGTTCATGCTTGCAAGGCATGACAAAACGCTTGATTGGAAAAAGATTGCCGAAGGAATTTTAATTGTTGCCGAACAGATGCAATATCCCGACGGACAATCAATCGGTTTATTGCCGGACTCGTTCAACTTGGAATATCAGCAACGAAATATCGCAGACATCAATCCGACCGTTCTGGTCATGCAGCGCCGATTACTTCAAGGACAACTTGAAAGTATTGATATTGTGTTGAGCAAGGATGGTAAATTCCGTATTGTTTCACCGTTCAAAACGGTTATCGAAACGGATACTAACGGTAAACATATTGCTGTTATTGAAGCGGTTGACGGAATAACGTATCAGATCATTGTCAACGGCAATACCATTAAAACCGTAACATCAAAAGGAACCGACCGCATCGAATTAGACAGATTAGACGGATTAGACGGATTAGACGGATTAGACGATTGACGAGAACACGTAACGGTCTATTTTGACATTTTTGTTTTAATTTTTTTTTAACACGAAACACACAAAATAACACGAAACATACAAAAATTTTTTGTTGTCCTTTTCGTATAATTTTTGTGTCGTTAGTGAAGTTTTGTGTATTTCGTGTTGTCAATAACTCAAAATATTACCTAATGTTCAAAACCTTGAGGAAGGCAAACAGTTCC
>JAITIZ010000702.1 GCA_031279215.1 Planctomycetaceae bacterium | reverse complement strand
TCCAGTTTTTTTGAAAAACAAACGGTATTTAGTGTTGCGGCATTGGGGTTTTCAATCATCACTCGTCTCAATTCAATACCATCCGCATTAAGACCATAAATAGTACGGTAAAGCGGTGTATTCGCTGATAAAGCTGAATTGAATGTCATGTAATAATAATTCATCTTTTTAATTATCAATAATCAATCTACGGTTACTGTATGCGCAAAACTCAATTTTTGAACAATTTTGTCGTTTTTTGAATATTATAAAAACGATAATTTGTTTCATGTCGGTAGCACTTCTTAAAAATTATCTTAATTTTTATTATCGTATATATAATTTTGAGTCGATTTCAAGGTTCGTGGACAAGCACACGGGTTTTGTAAAATTAGCAGAATTCCTTTTACAGTTTGAGTAATTTATTTGTAAAAAAATATGATTACATTTCATTTTTTTGTAACTTCTATTGTTTAAGGACTAACATTGAGTTTTTTGTTGATCAGCTCCAATACATTCATTTCGTCTGATTGTACTGGATCAATGCTAAACAACCTCTTAATACGTCCATCTTCGGTAATAAGTATCACATCACCAATATCAGGCACAACATGCTGGCGGTTTGTTTTGATAGAAAAATTTTTAATATCTGGCTGATAAGTCCACGAATAACTTTGTTCAAATTGTTTGTAAATAACAATAAAAATAATACTATGGTCACTTGTGAAAATTATCCATCCACTATAACCTCCTGATAATTCGATTGGAGTCTCAATTGTCATCATGTACATAGATTTGTGACTTAATATTCCCCATACTGACATAGTTATTCCACATAACAAAGATATGACAATTAGAAATGTCGCTTTTTTTGTGTCACTATAATTACTCATATATTTACTACCTTTCCTAAAAAGAATAAATGCAAAAAATACATAAAATATGGTGTTTTTAACTTTGATCATTTTTTGGACGCACTTCTAAAAATTCATATTTTATCAAAAAAATTATTCGTCTGTCCTTATTTTCTGCACTTTCCTAAAAAACGAATAATTTTTTGAACCGTTTTTTGTTTTTTTAGTCAATCCTCGCTACATCAAAGTGAACCATTTAACAAATTTTTTAGGAAAGTGCAGTTATTTTTCAACGACAAAAAAATTACAAAATTATATTTCTAGAAGTACCCTATATTAGTTACATGGTACTTGTGTACATTCCCATGGTTTCGATATTGATGTTCCTTTGGATACCTTTTCATAATACTTTCCATTGCAAGTACCTGAATCACATTCATAACAATCATATTCTGAATCATCACTCTCATCACATTTTTTACAACAATCTAATGTTAATGTTACCGTTTTTTGACCAATTAAATCTGGTGGATAAACGTAAATATCTGGACCAAATATAACAGCGTAATAATCTTTTTGATAAATTTTTACATTTATTTTCAAAACTAATTTTTCACCATAATAACCATCAGGACAATTTTTTATTATGTGTAACAGAAAATTCGTGTTCAAATCGAGTACCTGCGACAATAATATTACCCAAAGGAAATATAAAATTGTCAAATTCTCCAAGTAAATTGCCTGTCGACGAAGAACTCAATGTATATTGGATATCTCCACTCTCGGAACAAGTATATTCGTAGGGAATCTTGATTTCATAAAAGCCACTTGTTGATGTCAGAAAAATAGGAGATTGGTAATAAACAGGTACGAGAAATGTAAATTCATAAATTTCAAGTCCAAATTGATCCAATAAATTCGTTGCATTATTGCATACATATCGAAAGGTATTGATTTCACCTACTCTGTATTCAAGCGGATCTTTTGATATAAATCTTCCTATATTTGTACTATAATATCGTTTTCGATACAGCATCAATCCTGTTTCAATATCAATTACCTGTCCAGTAAAAGCTCTATCCCAATTAAACACTGTTCCTGCTTTTGCAGTAAAAATTGCATCAAAAACATTCCGTTTTCCGAAAGCGTCGTAAGTGTAACGTTCTTGAATATCTCCGCTTGTATCGCAAATTGCCACAACATTCCAATTTGGATCGGCAAGAGAATACAATCGTTCTTCACCGTTTTCCCGCAACACTAAATCATCAATATATCTCAATCCCCAAACGTAACTGGTTACTTGACTGTTTGTAATTGATTCAACTTCCTACCAGTGCTCGTTAAAAAACGATTTCGTTACTGTATTGCCAACTGTTTTTTTAATTCGTTGGTTTAAGCCGTTATATTCATAACTTGCGATCAAGTTGTCCGAAGTATCACGTACTTCAACAAGACGGTTCCACGCATCGTATTTTCCCTTCAACCCCGGCATGAGAACCATATTACCATTAGCGTCGTGATTTGCAATACCCTGCAATTCGTTGGCGGCATTATGTGTGCGGTTTTCGGTATTGCCGTTGTTGGTGTATTGCGACCAGTTACCAGTTTTGTCAAAATTCCATGACTCAGAATGATTAACGGTCGTGATTGTGGTTTGGTCATTATTCAAAATTCCGCGATTCAGGGTTTTAATTTGTCCTAA
>JAITIZ010000274.1 GCA_031279215.1 Planctomycetaceae bacterium | reverse complement strand
TTGGTTCTGTTTCGTTGGCGTTTATTATTGTTTTCCTGCTTGGTTTACTTATTTTGAAAACATCAGATATTACTTGGTTAATGTTTCTTGCAGTCTATGGAATTGACAGCGTATTGACAATTCTGCAACGATTATATTTACGTGAAAATATTTTCCGTCCGCATCGAAAACATCTTTACCAATTACTCGCCAACGAAAAACAAATCCCGCATATTGTTGTTTCGTCAATTTATATGACTGTTCAGGCAATTATTATGATCGGATTACTCTTTTTTATGACCTATGGAAACTTTGCTGTCGGAATTTACAGTACAATAATACTGCTTACTCTTACTACAATTTATCAGGTCATTAAAAATTGGGTGGAGAAATGATTGAGAATGAGATTCAATTTATCTATAAAACCACCGAATCTCTTGAAACCACCGATATTTTTTCCTATGATCTTTCGTAATATATCAGTGGAATTTTCATCATTGTATCAAGCATTGAGTTGAGTGATGGCATTGTTCAGTCCCGCTAGGGACGATACTTTATTAACCGTAGGCTTTAGCCTACGGTAATGACACCATGAACACGAAGTCCTGCAAGGACGACACTTATTACTGTTCAAAAAGTGTCGTCCCTAGCGGGACTAGGTCGATTGTGCTGTTTACCGTAGGCTAAAGCCTACGGTTAATAAAGTGTTGTCCCTAGCGGGACAGGGAATTGAATGATTCAAACGATATGAATACAAAAATTCCTCTGATATATTACGATCTTTCTTGTTTTAACTCAATTTAGTTATCGAAAACCCAATCGCTGGATGTAGTAATTGTCTATTTTAATTTTTGTAATTATTGTACTATATCAGCCGAATTTCCCCAAAACGTATCACAATCGTTTTAATCAACCTCATTTTCAACCTAATTTTTCCGAACAAAACAACCTCAGTAGCCATGAATCCCAAAAAAACAAACCTTATTACCTCATTATTCGTTTATTTTTTTAATAAGGTAATGAGGTTGTAGAGACGCAATGCATTGCGTCTCTATTGAGGTTGTTTTGTAAGAAAAATCAGGTTAAAAATAAGGTTTGTCGAAACAATTAAAATACCGTTATGGAAAATTCGGCTGATATATTACGAATAAATTAACCGACTAAATCGAAATTCTAAACATTCCACTAAATATTACAAAAACAAATAGTGATAGGTTAAAGCCTAGAAGTATAAGTGGATTATTTACGATAACGAAATTTTTTGCCTAATCCATATCAGGAAATAATTTCAGCAACAAATAATAATCAACCCCGCGTTGAGTAAGTTCCTGCATCAGTTCGTCAAGCGATTTGTCCTTCCAGGCAACCAGCCGCCGAACTAAATATGGAACAGGACTGTGCGGTTCACATTGTATCAGAATTTCCGCTGCACGTTCCAATAATAAATACGCTTCCTGTCGTGTTTTCAATACGTCAGAATCAGTAACAGTTAATACTTTTTCAGCAGAATTTTGTTCAGAAAAATTCACGGAATTTTCATTCGACATAATTGATTCTCCTCGTTCCGGTTTTATTTCAGATTGTTTGTTTAGATCAATTCCTTTTCGTTCAATAAGCCATTTGTTTACTAAAGTCTGTATTTTATCAACTTCTTCTCTTAATTGAAACAACGCAGGGGCGGTTTCGCCTAATTTTTCGTGCAGAAAAGTCTGGAACTTTGCCAATTCACGATTCAGCTTTATTAGTGTTTCTGATAAATTAAGATAAAAAGTCGTTGGAGTTGCATCAATTGCGTTAAGAATATTTGTTTTTTCTTCGGTAGTTTGCGGCTTAGCCGAATGCATTTGAAGTTGTTCCTGATATTCCGCGTTGATCCAATCATTCCATGAAAAAATTTGTTCTGAAAATTGGTTTTGTTCCGCAAGCGGCGTTTGACGTAACCGTCGGCAAAAAACAGAATCACACCACTCCAACGGCGCACAACGTATTTCTGTATCATTGGGTTGCAATTGCGGATGAATATTGTCCCAAAATTGTACCGCTAAAGAACGGATCATCACAATCCCTTCCAACAAACCGCGTACTCCAAAAAGAACAGTTGCCGCTTCCGTTCCCCAAACAGCAATTTGTAAATCCTTTGATCGGCTAATTAGTGTTTCAATGCAAAGCGATAAAACCTGTTCCCAATCCGCTTGTTTTAATTGATGTTCCCAAACTCCCTGCGGCAAAGACGCATCTTCTTCACGCCGTGCTTCCTGAATCGAATCATAAATCGGTTCATAAAAAAGATAAAGACCGCACGGTTCCGTTTCGTTAATCGGTTTTAAAATCGTTTCAAGATCAAATATCGTTTTCATTATTGATTGTCAGGCGGTAAAAGTATCGGAATGGAAGAAGACGGCTGAACAGAAGAATCGGCTGAATCATTTATCCAACCTTGAAAAATTTCACCTTTGTTAAGCGGCGGAATTGAAGGTTGAGGAACTAAATATTCATAGAAATTCTGTATTCGTCGTTTTTGTAATTTTTGAAACAATTTCGGAAACATAAATTCTGCCGGTCGATTTTTTTGTTCGATTATTTTCGTTGTTGATGTAGTTGGAACAGTTGGTGTTTCCGGTTTTTGCGATGTATCTGACGGATTCAGGACGGGAATTTTCGGTTGTTTTTCCGGTAACTCAAAATGTTTTACATTTTCTTCGGTTGGCATCCAATCAGGAAAAAAACGCGGGAGAATAATATCTTCTTTGTTTCCGTCGTTACCGATTTTAGCAAGACGAATCTGCACAAAAGTTCGGAATAAATTTGTAACATTTTCATTTTGATGATTGGTTCCGTTTGGTTTCGTTGGAACTTCAAAAGCCAGAAAATCAGTTACGCGATTGATATTTCCTGCCTGATCTTTTTCCAAAACCGGTTGAATATTTTCTGTAACAAAAACGAACAAACTCCATGCTGACGGATAATCGTAAACAATCCGCATGTCTTGAAGTGTTGCCTGACGATGTTCCGGCGGCGAAGCAGGAATGACTCCGCCGTCTTTTGCCCATTGTAACGTAAATCGCATCGGCGCACCGAATTTCCACACTCCTTCCGTAATACCGTTGCGCATACTAAGTTCCTGCGTATCCAGTTGAAGCGATTGGTCAAGTATCCAGGAACGACCGGTTTCCGACGGATTGGCAACATTGTATTTAATTGATACCATAATATCGGGAATGGTATTCGGTCCTGGTAATTTTCCGAAAAAGAGCGGTTTGATTTCGTTTATTGTTTCATGAAATTTTGTATAATCCGGCGGTATTATCCATGTAACAGATTGAGACGGCAGTTCAGGAAGTAACGAATAAAATGTCCGAACCGCATCCGGCGAGACGGAAGGAGACTGTGCAAAACGGTCGGAAACAAAGGGAAAATGTCCTTGTAAATGTGTATTGAAAAATACCGCCGCTTTGTTCCACCGATCAAAAAAATCAAGTTTGTCTTGATTTTGATTCCATGTTCGCGCGGCTTTGTCCAATTCATACATTCTCTGATAAAACCAATTAGGCGACGGCAAAAGCGGTTTATGATCCGGTTTCAATAATTCGGCTTTTATAAATTGTTCCAATTGAGTGATCGGATTATTAGGGGTTTGCGCTTCGTGTTGTTCGACTCCTTCCCGAATCACTTTCCAACGTTCTATTCGTGTTACATCTTCATCCGAAGGCAATAAATCGTTACGGTTCAAAAGATAGGTGAGAACCGGATCAATACGGTTTTTCCAATACTTGAGTCGTTGCCTCCGTAACGTTAAATAAGAATCGATTTCTCCTTCCGTACTGATTCCTAATAACGGAACAAGAATTGAACCGTGAGCATTCCATGCGGCAAGCGTTGTTTGGTTTGGCTCATAAAGATGATCCGAAAGGCATTGTTTATCGAAACTCGCAAGAAGTGCGAATGCCTGCTGATCCGCTACGGTAATTAATTCGTTACGTTGACGTTTTGCATCGTCGCCGAATGATTGATAAAGGTTAAGAATCTGTAAAATACTTGCCGCCGCATCCTGAAAATTACCATAAATTCCGTACTCTAATTCTGTTACGGGTAATCGGTGTATCCTGCGTGATTCGGCAAGGAGTTTGTGCATGTTGTCTATCAACTGTTGTCTTGCTTTAATTTGAATCAGATGATCATGTCCATTTTCTGTTTCGTTAAAAATTTTACCGTAACGGTCAGCCAACTGAAGTGCGTTAAATAAAATTTGACCATCCCATTCGACGGACATCGGATTTCCTGCCAAAGGTCGAACATAAGCCTTTTCAACTTTTTGCATAAATAATTCCTGCCGCAACCGTCCTATTAACGTTACAAGAGATTCAAGCCATGGTAACGGAGCAAGCGTATGAGATGATTGTAACTCGAAAAATTTACCGGAACGGTTTGATTGCAGATTTTCCAGCCGTTCAAATTGTTCCCGTTTCAATATTGCCGTATTGTTATCCCAACGTTTGATATCCGAATCTCCCAAAAAAGTCTCTTTCCGAATTTTGTTACGGATCGGGAAATTCGTATCATTGTACAACGGTTTATCATTTAATATCCAATTGTAACGTTCATCTTTCAAGGCAAGAACAACCCGATTCAAAATTGTCCAATATTGTTCCAATTTTTCCCGTTCCAGCGGAGCGGACATTAATGAAACAGTATCGTTCAAAAACAATTCAACGTGTTCCAAATAAAAAAGAAGTGTGTTTCGTTTATAAATTTGTTCATCAAACTGACGTGAAAGTTGGTCAAATTTGATACGTTCCATTTGTGTTATTTCATTTTTTGTTTTCAGAAATTCATTTTGTTCAGGATTTTTACGTAACACGATATTGCGACGCTGTAAAACTTGTTCCAGTAATAATTCCGCTTCCGGATATTCGTTGCGAATACGATCTGCCGTAAAATTTTCTTCCTTTCCCCAAAGATATTGTATCAGTTCAAGAAAGTCGGCGGGATTTCCGTTTTTCAAAAACATTTCATAGGTGTTAAACATACGGTAAAAATCACCCGATACGCGGATATGTTGTTCGAGCATCTGATATTCGCGTGTTTCCAAAGGCGTAACAAATTTTTCTTCAATATGACCGGAGTGTCCTGCGTTTGAATTTGTATCATAAATTTCCCAGGCTTGCCGGATCATTGCCTGCGGAATGGAACGATTCACGAAATCATCGTAAAATTTCATATACCAGAAAAATATTTTACCGGTAAGCGGTGAAAAACAACTGGTCGGAAAAAAAACGGAACACAAACCGTCATAATTTTCTTTTTTTGCATCGAAAATAATTTCACGCAACAAATCACGTTGCGACGGAGTAATTATATTTTTGCCGATGAAATTTCCCTGCGTCATTAATTCAGATAATTCCTGATCCTGTACATCAAACGCATCCCGATTTTTATCGAAACGTAATATGGCGGCGGCATCCTGTTTTAAGTCGGGAAGTTTCCAAAACAGACCGCACCCCCAAAAAACCAACAAAGCAGTACAAAAAATCTGAACAATACGGACGGTTCGTGTCCGCGCCTGAAATATTTGTCGTACAGGAATTGCCAAGACCGATCCTTCGGGGAGAGATTCGCGTAATAATCGATGCGCAAAAGCAAATCGCTGCGTTTGCGTACCGTCGGCTGTTGTGCCGCTTGTGATCGTTCCGCCAAATGCTAATCCGTGAAAAATAAACGGTTCATGATAGACGCTGCGGGAAAAGATATAGTTACAAAATTGAATCAATCCTGCCTGAAGTTGGTTTAGTTCATCGGTAAGAAAAAATAAATTTTGTGATTCCCTCTCATTTTGAACAGAAACACCGGAAAAAACAGCAATCCGAATACGTTGTAATTGAACAGAAATCGATTGCTGCGCATCGTGTAACAAATCGTTGCGCCATTCCCTATCTTTTGTGTACATCGGATTCCAGCCAAGTGTATCATAAATATTCGATTTGTTACCAATTTGTCCAAGTTCATGAAAACCGGTAAGTTTTTCACAATCGTGAAAAAGAAGATGAACCGGCAAACGCATTCCCGTAATTTGTTGTAACCGAATCAGTTGTTCGTGAAGGCGTGCGGCAACATGTCCCGCTTCTTCGGTTTGCCGAACCGTATTTGTGGAAACGGAAAGAACAACTCCATCCAACGGACGTTGCGGACGCATTCGCAAAAGTTCCCGAAACAAATTATCATAAATTCCGCGTTCTGTAGTTCCTTGTGCCGCAAGATCAATTTTTGGAACAATTAAAACGCCTCGTTCAAAAAAGTGAAAATCCAGTTGAGTTGCTTCCAGATATTCTCCGCCGTATTCCGTAAAAACGGTTTGAACGGACGATGGAAGCGTATCGCCAAGTGCCAGAAACACCGGACACGCCGATTTATTGTTACTAAGCCGTTTCTGCAAACGCCGTAAATCGCTGCGGATTCCTGAATAATTTCTTTTGGGCTTTCCGGTTTCCTGTTGCGCATTTCGGGTAATTCCGTACAGTTTGAACCGCACAAATATTACAATAATAAGAACAATCAGCAGCAAGACGATTCCGATCAATGTCCAGAACATCCAATCGGGCAACACGATGCCGTAAAGTGTAGCGTTTCCAATCATTCCCTCCCTTTCGCATTCGGTGCATTCCTTTGATCATAGCGTTGTGTTTGAGAATTATTTGATACGTTAAATCCCGAAAACGTTGGTTCGGCTGCCTGAACGGATTCCAATGTTGTACGATTAATCATTTCGTA
>JAITIZ010000271.1 GCA_031279215.1 Planctomycetaceae bacterium | reverse complement strand
CTAAAATTATTTTTGTTCGTTTGTTGACAATCGTAACGTGTTTATTAAAAGACAATGATGTTACCAATATTTATACAATTATCATTGTGTTTTTTGTGGTACGTTTGATAAGGTTGTTTGATCAGGAAGGAATTCCAGAACGGTTAAATTTGACTCACTCAAAACTGTTATCTGAAACATTGCCGGTAAAAATGGAACAAAAATAAAACTTCGTCTTAAATTACTTGAAGGTCGGTTATATCTGCCAATTATTCGTGTTGAGCGAATTTAATTTCTCTTGGTAGCCAGATTATCAATGATCAATCTGCGATCACAATATGCGCAAAACGCAATTTCAAAACAAATTTGTCACTTTTGGAATATTATAGAAACAATAATCAACTTCATTTCTTGTCGTACTTCCTAAAAATTATCCCAAATTACATTATTGTCCCGATAAATTTAAACTATTTCAAATCTTTCGGACAATCACTATGAGATTGAGACTTTTTTTGATCATTTCTGTATATAATTATAAGAGTAATACAATAATGAACTATTGCGGTTCCTAATCCGATAATTAGCCCCCAAAAGGATGCATCTTTTACTAAATATGCATCCTTACACATGTAATTGATTAATTTAAATAATAAAAAGAAAAATGAACAATGGCAAATTAAAAAATAATAAAACAAAGGGGTAGTGTACATCGTATAATAATTGTTTAATATGTAACGTATATAATAAATTCATGTTCTGCATTTTGAACATATATGAGATATCCATACTTTCCGTTTTTTAACGTAAAAAAAGATATTTAAATCTGATACAATTCAAAATTACTCACTTTTCTTAATACACCGTTAGTCTTTTTGGTATATAGATTGTTCAATGTCATATGTTTCGAGCCATGCATCATATATTTCAAGCATTGCCCATGTCAAAGTAACTGACGGACCAAGCGCAAGACCACCAATCAAAGTCCCCCCAAAAGCATGTGCGGATGCTTCTGCTGCAACAATTCCTAGAGGACCAGCATTTCGTGCAAAAAGATTTACTTGCATATCTTGTATTCCATGAAACAGCTCATGCCTCAAACGACTATTGTAACAAAATCCTTCACTAACAGCAAAAAGCCAATTTCCATTTACATCTTGCCCAGCCCAGCCCCCTCCACTTCTTGCTGCTTGCATTCCAGTGTTGAATTCTTTAAACGATGCTTTTTCAAGTCTTTGAACTAATATATCCCAACTGATTTTACCTTTACCGCGTATCTGAGACCAAAAATCCGCTCTTGCTCTAAAAGATGGGTTATTAGCGGCTTTAATCATATCTGCCTTCAAATTTGGATTATCTATTCCATTAGGTCTTGGTGCTTTACCTAAAAAATATGATAACGGAGATAAAATTGCACCCGCATACAAACCTATTTCAGCTTCATGTAGAGCTAAACCATATCCATTAGCAGGATCGAAATTAAAATCACCATTTTTAAAGAATGTACCCCATACCGCTCCATTAACAAATCCCCCGATAGCTCCTAAAACTGCTCCAGATGCAGCATTGGCACTAAGTACAACTCCAGCTTTTATCCAACCGACTAATGCTAAAGAAGGATTACATGTTGAAAGAATAGATGCAAATGCTTGGTTTCCTAAAGCAGTAAAAATTGGTGTAACAAACGGTGCTGCAATCGCAACTGCTCCGCCCGCAGCCATACCTGCAAAAGCCCCTACAATGGCTCCCTTCCATCCACCATGATATGCTCCTGCAATTGCACCAATTCCAGCACCTATTGCCATTCCTACACCAACTGCACCAAGACTTTTTCCACTTGGATCAACTCCTTGAATTGGATCAGCATGAGTGTACAGATATTTATGTAAACTTTGCGGATCATTCAGATTTCCAAAAAATGGATCAAGTCGATTGAATCGACCTGTTACAGGATCGTAGTATCTTGCACGTAAATACTGCTGACCGATTTTTGAATCGAATTGTTCACCGCTGTACAGGAATTCAGTTAGCGCAACAGATGGATCGAAACCAATTGCGTTACCGTAAGCATCGAAGGCGTAGAGTTCGACGATTGCACCGGCAATATCTGTTAAAACTCTAGTACTTCCGTGTCCGTCGAATGTAAAGTATAACTCTTGTTCGGTGCCGTTTTTAACAGTGATCTGGGTGATTCTGTTACGTCCGATAATGTATGTTATGTTCGGTTAGACCGACTTTTTACGCATTATAACGATTTTAACGGGACAAAGATTCCTCTATTATTGATATAGTTATTGTTTATTACCTAAGTGCCAAAGATCAAAAATCTATTTTGTCCAATATTTATCACTTCTATTCATATAACCATTTTACATTTAAATCGAAAAAACTCAAGAAAAGATGGATAAAAAATAAAAAATCCTCCCCAAAAACTTTTTGCTAAAAATGACTTTTATTCCTCAAGTTTTTCCTACAAACTGACGAAAGGAATGATTTAAAATTGTCTGTCCAAACTATCGGCAAGTCGGCATACTCGCCGACTTGCCCTTGTTGACTGACGAACGGAAATGGAAAACCAACAGCGTACAACACAATAATAAACCTAACGGGTGCGACCGTGGGTGAAAATCCTTCGGCGAAAGGCTTTCACCTACGGTTGCCTACCTCTTAAATCAGAACCACTACATATTTCGAACATTCAAAAAAACTACCAATTCATAACTGGATCAGATGTATAAATAATAGAATCGTTACTGAATAATTACAATAATCGGTTTTGAGATTATTGATCATTTTATCTATTTTCCCTAATCGGAAAAATTGGAATTTTTACAAAAAAAAGATTTATTTTCAACGATAAAGCCAAAGTATGAGACAACTCTTTTCTTTGTAAAAACCGATAGATGTGAAGAAGTACTTTACCAGACGAATTGTTTGTGCTGATAGATTTTCGCCGAATAGGGATTATAGGAAAAGGATTTCTCAATGGTAATGATGATAGAAAAATTTTGCCGTTTCCTGTTTGGAGTAGGTTTCGTATTTACCTTTTTGGGAGGGACGATTTATTCTCAAATGTCTTCTTCGTTTTACATGGGGCAGGCTGTGTCCTATCCTTACCCCGAATTACCCGTTTCACGTGTTGCGGAAAAGAGCGGATTTTTTCGCCAACCGGAATCTGACGGGATATTTTATGATTACAATTATTATTACTACAACCACCGTGAACAAAATAACAATAACAATGTTCAGCATCGCACCCCAACCGCTAAAATTGCAGAACCAGCAACCAAATCCGCTTTCAATGTTCCAACAACAATAGAACCGAAAGATGTGGCAAAATCAGCAAGTTCCGCATCCGAAAAAACATTATCTGAAAAAAACAACACCAATAACAAATCCCGTCATTCACAGCTTCAAACCGAAAACTCTTTTTGGAATCGCGATTTACCTCAACATTGGCAACTACCGACTGTTCCGAATATGATTGGCGATAATACAAGTATTCCGGCACGGGTTTTGTCGTATCATTTTTGGACAGCGGAAACAGTTGCGGTTCCCAACCCGAATTATAATCCAACACCAGAGTTTTATAATTACGATATTGACAATATTGATTACAGTTCTCCGTCAAAATATGATAACCGTCAATATCTTAATGTTAGTGAGGCAGTTCAGCGTACAGAAGTTATTCCGTTACCGGTAACACCATCAATGTTTGTTACCTCACTTAATGTTGCGGAAAATTTCAATGCGGAAGTGATGAACCGGTTTTATGCAGATTTACGTATTTTTGACGGGGCACAGAGTTATGGAATTTCGGGGAGTCAAAATTCGGTTGCGGTTGCGAAATCGGATGTGAGCCGTTTGACGTTGGGATTTGAAAAAAGAATTGGTTATCGTCATTCCGTTGAATTAAGACTTCCGGTAGTTCTGGTCGGTCTGAAATCTTCACAACATCTTGTCGGAATCGCAGAACCCGAACAAGATACCGAATTGGGAAATCTCAGTTTAATTTACAAAAATGTCCTCTATCGAACTCCCCAGGTAACATATTGCTGGGGAATCGGACTCAATCTTCCAACCGCTCCCAATGTCAAACTAAACTACACCCCCAACTTCGGGCGTGATAATATTCGCGGAACAATTGAAAACCGTAAAACAAGTTTTGTTCCCTATGTCGGTTTTCAATGGGATCGCAACCAAACATTTGGGCATATTCTCGGACAAATTGATTTTGCTCTTGGAAAAAACCGTTGGCAATTCACCGATAACCGTTACGGATTAACAAATTACGAAATGAAAATATCGGAATCATCTTTATTTCGGTTTAATATTGGTACGGGACGTTGGTTTTATAGTTATCCAGAGGATCCGTTGTTATTCCGGTTGGGCGGCATGGTTGAGGCTCATTTCACGTCAAGCCTGAACAGGTTAAATTCCAAAACGATTTATTCCAATACCAAATCCAGCGACAATTATTTTTCCGCAACAGCAACCAAACGAGCGTGGACAACAATTAATCTTGTTGCCGGATTGCCAATCCAAACTCGTAAAGCATCGTTATTACTTTTCTTGGCGGTTCCGATTACAGACAGACGATACTTCGATTGCGAAGGCGGTTTCTCTGCCGATTTGAAATTTTAGTGCGCCGAATGCAGATTCTTACCTAAACGGCAATAATTCCGCTTGCGGCACTATCCGCTCTCAACTTTCCAACTCTCAACTACGATAGCGGGCTAGAATCCTAACACCCCTATCGAAACTAATTCAAAACAAAAATGAACGCCGAAGGATTGCCTACCTTCAGAAAATGCTACAGTAATATTAAAAAAACAATAGTAACGGGATTAATGTATATCAATCTAATATTGAGTCAACCATTGTATTAACTATTGGGAACTTCTAAAAACCTAATGTAAAAAATTTATTATTAGAAGGAACGCGGTCGTCTTGACCATATTTTTAGGCGTTTTTTGTAAAAAAGAAACAGGGCAGGCGAGACGCCTGCGTTCCTCCTAATATATTAGTTTTTAGAAGTTACCTATTGTATTAACTATTGTATTAACTATTGTATTAATTACGGAATTGCGTATAATTCCGGTTTTTGAATTAACAAGGGAACAATTAATTGGACTTTCCTGTGGTTTTTTATGAAAATCTTGTTGACTAACGATGACGGAATTTACGCTCCGGGTTTGGCGGCAATAGAACGAGCCTTGCGGCGATTGGGCGATGTTTATGTTGTGGCACCTTCTAAAGAACAGAGCGGCGTCTCTCATTCCATTACATTTCTAACTCCTTTGATGGTTAAAAAAGTGTTTGTCGATAATAAACATTGGGGTTGGACGGTGGACGGAAGTCCGGCTGATTGTGTTAAATTAGGTATTTCGGAAATTGTTCCTGAACGCCCGGATTTGGTGGTCAGCGGTATCAACGGCGGGTTAAACGCCGGAATCAATATTATTTACTCCGGTACTGTGGCAGCAGCTGTAGAAGGTGTTTTTTACGGAATTACCAGTATTGCCGTTTCTTTGGAATATGATGAAAATGAACCCTTTCATCAAGCAGCGAATTGGGCAGTAGATGTCATTGAAAAAATCCTTGAGAAAAAAGATCAACAACCAAGACTTTACAATATTAATATTCCCTTAACCGCACTTCGGAAAAATAAAGCCGAAACCAAAATTGTCGGAATGGATGTTACTCAGTATTGGGAATCGTTTGAACGGCGAACCGATCCGTTGGGGCGTTTCTATTATTGGTTGACCGGACGACCGGACTCACGACAACCTAAACCTACAGAACCCGTTGAAATGACTGATATGACCGCTCTGACTCAAGGATTTATCTCTGTAACACCGCTCAATTATGATATGACTCATCAATCGCAACTCAATATCATGGAATGTTGGGACCTAAATCCGATAAATAAGCAAACAAATAATGATAAATTAACACACACCGGACCAACAATTCGGACAACCATGAAAAATTAAAACTCTAATCGTTACACTTTAAATTGTATCTGTCTATTTTAAATAACACCAATTAGTAATATCTGTTTATTTTAAACACGAAATACACGAAACTTCACGAACAACACAAAAATTATACAAAAATGACAACAAAAAATTTTTTCGTGTCATTTTGTGTGTTTCGTGTTAAAAAAATTAAAACAAAAATTCCACTGATAGATTACGAGTTATTTAATTTTCGTTTTGTTTTTTTGTTCGGAGGGACTTTCTTTTCGTTCTTGTTT
>JAITIZ010000691.1 GCA_031279215.1 Planctomycetaceae bacterium | reverse complement strand
AAGGGCGTTAGTATTATAGCCCACCCCACAGGGGTGGGTAACAAATCAACACTAATTAATAGCCCTGAAAGGGCGATAAGAAATTTTACACGGTTCGTTCTTTAATCATCTTCCCGTTGCCCTTTCAGGGCGTTGGGGTGGGAAGGGGAACTTAAACCCACCCCTGCGGGGTGGGCTATAATACTAACGCCCTTTCAGGGCTACTAGGTTGTTCTCTACAATTAGTCCACTGATATATTACTAAAAATCTAATCTGTAAAAATTTTGTCTCTCGAAAAATAAGAACTAACAACGAATTTTTAGATAAAATATTAGGTTTTTAGAAGTTCCCTATAGTGTTATATCTGTATAGAAAAGTTCCCATAAATAAAGTGCGTTAGTGTGTGCACTTGTCCAGGAACTGGCGGTTCATACCAAACCTGATCAATTTTATATTCTTCATTTTCCCAATATACTTTTGGAAGATTAGCAATTGAAACTGCTGCCCAATAAACCCAATAATTACATGTATCTGTTCTAAATCGATCAATATCAATAGGGAACTTCTAAAAACATCAGGAACGCAGTCGTCTCGACTGCACATTGCCTATAAAAAGGGCAGGCGAGACGCCTGCGTTCCTCCTAATATTACTTTTTAGAAGTTACCAATACTTCTTACCATTTGCATTGATAACAGGATTGAGTAATCTTTCGGCGGAATTTTTATTTGGGCAATTATTCTGTTTCACGTCCATAGATTTCGGCACTGTAACGGAATATTGCGAGGGAACCCCATAGAATGTTGATGATAATAAACATTCCCAGAAAAAAGGTTGCATTGCTTACGGTTCCGCCGCCGTAAGAATGTAAGCTGCCCTTAAAAACAAAGTTAATACCGTACCATGTCATAATCACGGCAATCGACGCAAATAACGCCCCAATCATTACTCCCATTCGACCGTAAAATCGGGCAATTTGACCATGCAACACAATAATATAGAAAAAAATAGTGATCAACGCCCAAACCTCTTTCGGGTCCCAACTCCAAAAACGCCCCCAAGAATAATCCGCCCAACGCGCCCCCAATACCGTTCCCAAAATCAATAATACTAACGATAATTGTAATAACCGATGAATAATAGGCGCAAACATATCACAAATCACCGGAAGATGAACTCGGGAAGATGTTGCGGAAATACCGGCGGATTGTTTTGTTGCAGAGGATTCCGGCACAAGGTCAGTGTAGCGATAACGTCCGAAAATGGCATTGCCAAGACCAACTACCGCCATGCCCCAAGCAACCAACGACGCCGCATAACTCACCACAATAGCAATCACATGAACCGTAAGCCAAAAATTACTCCGCAATAACACAACAATCGGTTTAATATCAGGATTAAATTCCGATGTGTTAAAATAAGAAATAAGCCCCGCTAATAATGTAATTGCCGCCGCAACAATAACAAATAATTTTCTGTTTAAAATTTGATTGCGGGCAGAAGATAACCAAAGATGACCACTACGGTCCGTATTGCCCAACACCGCCGTTTCTCCGCGAAAAACCGAATTGATAACACTTTGTCCCGTTATAGAAGATGGTAATGTTGCCGCATCTTCCCTGCGAGCAACAATTCCAAGCTCCGCCGCAATCCGCGAAGGACGGCATAGAAAAAAAGGAACCAAAATTATTGTTAAAATCAGTTGCGGAACAAACCAAACAATTAAAGCAACACTCGCAATAACAACAAGCCAATCAATAAAATCATTCATCCTCAGTAATTCCAGAATCGCCGCAGTCATTCCATGTTCATGTACATAAGCCCCGTAAGAAATAGTAACCACAAAAAGGAATGTCAACAGCATCACAATCAAACGAGGAATCAATAAAAATAATTGCCAAAGGAATACCGATTGATTTAACTGTTCACGGCGCTCCTCTTCGGAAAGTATCGGCGGTTCCGGTTGCTTCGCCCCAATCGGAATACCGCCGGGAAGACCAAAATCAGAAGCCGCTTGTTGAAGTATTGAAACAGAATCTTGGCGGGAACCCAACTTTGGGAAGTTATAACGAAAAACAGTAGAAAACCGGCGCAAATCAGGGAATGAAGAAGAACGCCAAGCTAATCGAATTACCGGATGAATCAATGGGGACAACGAATACCAAAGTCCAAATAACGACGCCGAAAATGCCATTAAAACAATAGTTTCATACATGTTCGTAATCGGCGCCCAACCCGTTATCCACGCCCGAAGAACTCCGCCAATAAATGTGATAACAATCGAAAAACAAAGAAACATAATCCCCAACCAAAATAAATACTCCTCCGCCGAATAAATACGATTTAACCTCGATAAAGAAATCGTATCTTCCTGCAAATTTTTTTGCAACGAAACATCGTCAATTGTTTCACTGCGGATTTTACCCAAAAATAACGAAACCCCGCTCAATAGAACCGCTCCAGCAGCCAAAACCCACATCCAAAAAAACGGCGCCAACTGTTGATAACGATATTCCGTATTAAGTAAACCGCGTTGCGGATAAGATGTTTTACGTAGATATTCATTTATTGAAGTATTTTCTGGGTCTGTTAATTGCTGCCGGAGCCTTTCCGCATGATAAGCGGAAGTTCGCAGCGATTCTTGAATAATTGCCGCCGCCTCATTAATATTTCGGTTTCGCCCGCCCATCATGTAAGCCGCCATAAGACCAATAAAATCTGTTCGTATCCGGCTAATCGAATCCGCCGCAGAAGGTTGAGACGCTGATGAATGAGTTTGCAATAAGAAAAAGGAAGATGTTTCATTTTCCGTAAACAATTCTTTTTCCCATTGTTTTTCGTCGTCTGGTTTTGTTTCGATGCCGGCGGTTTCCTGATTGGGGGGTATTGGGTTTGTTTCTTTATTTTGATCGGTTATTTCGTTAGTATCATTTGTTGTACTTGCCGGGTTATCAGTTTGTTCTCCGGTAATCTCCTGAATTGCCGATAATTCTGCCAAGATTGAGTCCGGTAACGGAGTTGATGAAACCGGTGTGTTCCGGTGAAAATCGGGATTGAAAAAACGGCGGATAAAATCGTCGCCCCCAAAAAGAACCATTTGCATTGTTCCCCAAGGTTGAACCGAAGAAGGAACTTCGGACGCATCACCAAACACTGAAATCGCCGCAACAGGAAGAACCCGCAACGAATATCCATTGTCGTAAAGAGCTAAATACGCTGTTTCAATATGACGGCGAAGTGTTTTAACCGCATAATAATAATTCAACACAACCCGCATCATGACCACATTGTTATGTTCTCTATTTTCTGCCGAATGGAGCAACGGAAGTAATTCACGAACATTTGTACCGGTATGATTTTTACCGGGATTATTATTAAGATTGAAGAGATTATTAATGATTTGGTTTGGGTTATTGGGGTTTTCTATTTTTGAGGTTTTTTTTCGGAAAACGACGCCCGGATAAACACTTTCCATTAACGCCTGACTTTCTTCCGCATTTTCATCAATCATTTTGAGAAGATGTTCAAAATGTTTTTCAACAACTTTGAGATTGGGCGGAACCATTTCGCCATATTCATTGATTCGGTCAAACGCTCCGGCTAAAAGACGGATTTTTCGAACAATTTCATGCCAACGTTGAGTTGTAGGATGAAGATTTTGTTCCGGATTATTTTCATTTTCTTGGTCGGCGATTTTGGGTTTCATTGCCTGGCGTTCCGGCACTTCTCCCAACTCCAGCAAATGTCCCCACGATTCCAACGCAAAAGTATAAGAAGAATGTTGTCCTGCGGAAAAATCAATTGTTTGAAGCAAGATATCAATCATACGTGTTGGGCGTAACCGTTGCGGGTGAAAGGTGAACTCTTGATACAACTTCATTGCGGCATTAATTCGTTCTGTAATTTGATCGTACTGTATTGGAATTTCACTATGTTGCTGTTGTATTCGGCGCCGCTCAATATCGGCAAGACGCTGCTGAAACCCCCGTGAACTTTTTAATTGAAATACCGAAACCCGTTGTAATTCTATGCGGGAATTATTTTGCAGCGGGAGATTCAAAATGTCTGTACGGTAATCTATTTCCGCTGCCGGAAAAATCGGGATGTAATCCCAAATCTCCGGTTCACCCAACCAAGAAAGAATTAAATCGTCCGCATCAAAATAACGCCCTTCCGGCGGCAATAAAGTCCGAATCCGTTGATAAATCAATTCCGCTTGATTGGCGGTTATTCCGTGAATTGCTGATGTTGTGATTATTGTTTGTTCGGGGAGTTGCCGGCGTGAGTTGGTCAAGTGCGTATCGAAATCTTTTAAAAGATCACTGCCGCTAATTAGAAATCGATATGAATCTTGTTTTTCCTTATTTGCTGACGGATCGGAAGTTTCCTGATTATTGGGGTTTCGGGGTTGTGATTCGATGATGCGGTTTAATTCCGCCAGAATCGTATCGTCCCGAACAAGAAACGGTTGAGAACTTCCGCAAATCTCACGAACAATCCGTTTAGAAAATGAATTTAACGGCATTACACGACCGCCGTCAAAAACTGGTGTTGTTCCCCAAATACGACCGCTCTCCGAAAAACCGGTTGACGAATATTGAAAGAACGCCCAAAAAAACATAATCACAAATAAAATTCGACAAACTAACATAGAATTAATAGTGGATAGTTAATAGTGGATAGTTAATAGTGGATAGTTGATAGTTAATAATTATAGGGAACTTCTAAAAACATCAGGAACGCGGTCGTCTCGACTGCATTTTTAGGAGTTTTGTTGTAAAAAAACAGGGCAGGCGAGACGCCTGCGTTCCTTCTAATATTAGTTTTTAGAAGTTACCTATAGTAATCTATCAGTGGAATTTTTATTTTGTAATATATCAGTGGAATTTTTGTTTTTTATCTTAGCCCCGCTAGGGGCGTCAGTATTATAGCCCGCCCCAACGGGGTGGGTTTAAGTTCCCCTTCCCACCCCAACGCCCTGAAAGGGC
>JAITIZ010000545.1 GCA_031279215.1 Planctomycetaceae bacterium | reverse complement strand
AAATTTATTGTTAGAAGGAACGCGGTCGTCTCGACCGCATTTTTAGGAGTTTTTTTGTAAAAAAACAGGGCAGGCGAGACGCCTGCGTTCCTACTAATATTAGTTTTTAGAAGTTGCCAATAGTTAATAGTGAATAGTGAATAGTTCGCAAGCGGAATTATTGCCGTTTAGGTAATAATCCGCTTGCGACACTATCCACTATCCACTATCAACTATCAACTCTGATCCGTAGGTTGCGCTTTGCTTAGCCTACGGTTATGCACATCTCGTCCCTGCGGGACTAAGAAAACATAAGAAATTAAGGAAAGACCACGAAAATAGGACCCAAAAAATTATTCCACAAATATATTACAGAATTAGATATAATATTCGTATCTGGCGGTATCGCCGAATTTGTCAATAATATCCTGCAAAGTAATTCCGTCGAGGTATTCCGCAATAACTTTTTCGAGACCGCGCCAAACTTCAAAAGCCATTGTGGTTGTTGGATTTTCACGGCGGCGGTGTTCAGAATCCCAATCGGCAACCGGCGAAATACTCCCCTCGGTAATCCGTAAAATATTGCCCACAGTATATTTCTCCGGAAGACGAGCAAGCCGGTAACCACCCTGAGAACCACGATTGGTCAGCAAAACATCGTTTCGGTTTAAAAGAGCAACTATTTGTTCCAAATATTTTTTGGAAATATTTTGACGTTTAGCAATATCTTTTAAAGCAATAAATCCTTCATTTCGATGTTCGGCTAAATCGAGCATCATTCGTAACGCATATCGCCCTTTGGTTGAGATTTTCATAATAATTGTAAAATACCTGTTCAGTAGAATATTTATTTTAAACACAGAATACACGGAATGTACGGAAATGAAGGAAAATCAATACAACTCTTTATACAAATACACTTCCCTTGCAGCCTACTATTGGATTTACTTAGATTCCGTGTGTTCCCAAAAATGACCGATTCATGACAAATTACAGTATTACAGAAATCCCCCGAAAAATCTGTTCGTAACCATATTGATCAATTATCAACTAAAAATCGTACCATAAACCGATTCCGATTTTGTGTTCACGTTTGGAGAGGTGTTCATATTGTTCGCTGATGCCTCCGAAATATTGGAGCCCCAAACGGAATAATTGATTGTGCGCGCCGCGCCATTGCCAACCTGCTTGAATCGTAATATTGCCGTCATAGTGTTGTTCTTGGAGAAGTCTGATATTGACAGCGGCAAACGGTTTACCCCAAAATTCGTTTGTTGGGTACGAAGAACTCCATTCCGCTCCAAATTGAAAATGCCAAGGTCTTGTTCGTTCACCAAGCCAGAAAGCGTAATCTGCTTCGATATAGAGTTTTATACTTGGACGAAGACGATAGGAAAAACCCAAAATAAATGCTTCACGGACGTAATTAAGTCGTTGGGGATCAATTCCTTGACTTTGAAGCCGTAGAATCCGTTCATCTCCCATGTGTGAACTGACATGATAATAACCTGTTCGTACTTGCCAGATTTTATTCCCATAAGAAACAGGAAAACCAAACCGAAAATCTTGGGCGTCCATATCCATTTGGTTTTCCAGATCGAGTCTTATATGAGCGGAGCCTTCCAGGTCCAGTTGGAAACCTTCGGGAAAAAGAATGTTGCGGCTGCCGTATCGAATAGCAGGAACACGTCCGCCAAGTGTAATATCCCACATCCAACGTAAATCCTCATCATGGTTCCAAACACCACCCAAACGTGATTCGTTTACTCCCGCAAGATAACTTGGATAAATCAGGCTGCTCGGAAATAATTGCCATGTCCAAGCTTGATTTTTCCATGTTTGCATGGTTACGGTGTCAGATACGGGAACAGATGGAACACGGGAAGCAGATAATTCAGAAGTTGATAATTCGGAATGAGAATCAAACCAAAAAGGAGGAATTGTTTTAGTTATTTGATCGGGAATTTTAGTTGTTTGATCGGGAAACAGAATATGATTATCGTTATAATTCTGAATTTCATTGCCGTACCTTAAGACAGGTTCCTCCGCATAAAGCAAGGAACTTGCCGGAAAAATAAATAAAAGGAATCCTAAAAATAAATTCCGTTTCATTTTAACATTAAAACAGTTGATTATCCTGTATCCTGTAATAAACCAGTCTTTGTTAATTCGGTAATTTGTCAATGTCTGTCAATGTTGTGTAACTATTCCGTATTGTTTTATGTAGGGTGTTGCCCTACGTTCTTGCCGGCGGCTCCTTCGGGGCGGTTGACACTTTGAGGAAAAACAGGGCTGACGTAAAATACACAACGTAAAAAAAATTACCGATTGTTAACAGGATAGAGCATAAAATCGTTGTTTAATCCTGAGACAAAATAACTTAATTTTGGGGATCATAACAATCTCCCCCAATCTGTCAAGAGCAAAAAAAGTAACTGTCTATTGGTAATTATTCAGTAGCGATTTTATTTTTCCTTTCTTAACCCCAATGATTCTAAGGGAACTTCTAAAAACCTAATGTAAAAATTTATTGTTAGAAGGAACGCGGTCGTCCCGACCGCATTTTTAGGAGTTTTTTGTAAAAAAACAGGGCAGGCGAGACGCTTGCGTTCCTCCTAATATTACTTTTTAGAAGTTACCCTAAATGATAGGGGCAAATTGTTCGTAAAACCGGACATCACCGGAATTAAAGTAACGGATGTCACGGATTCCGTACTTCATCATGGCGAGCCGAGTCAGACCAAGACCAAACGCAAAACCGCTAAATTCGTTTGGATTGATTCCTCCGAATTCCAGAACTTTGGGGTGAGTTAAACCGCAAGGAATAAGTTCGATCCAACCATCCCCGCAAGTCGGACAACCGCTTCCGCCGCAAAATAAGCAGTTCAAATCAAGTTCAAACCCCGGTTCGACAAATGGGAAAAAACCAGGACGCAACCGGACTTTGACATCACGTTTAAACACTTCGCTAAGCAGTGTTTTCATAACACCAATCAGGTTGGCAACAGAGATATCACGATCAACCATAAGACCTTCACATTGATAAAAGGTATTTTCGTGACTTGGATCGATTGATTCGTAACGGAAACACCGCCCCGGAAAAATACCGCGAAACGGCGCACCAAATCGTTTCAACGCCCGAACTTGATTCGATGACGTATGAGTACGGAGAACCATATCGTTTTTCAACCAGAACGTATCTTGCATATCCCGTGCCGGATGATCAGACGGAATATTAATAGATTCAAAGTTATTAAATTCGGTTTCCGCTTCGGGACTGTCAAGAACCGTAAAACCCATTCCTTCAAATATTTCTTCGAGTTCCATCTGAACCATGCTAATCGGATGTAACGCCCCAAGTGAACACGCTGAACCGGAAACCGTTAAATCAATCAAACGATGAACTTGGGGTGTTGCCGTGTTTTGAGCGGTTAAGCGGTTTAAGGTTTCTTGAATCTGATCTGTTGCGAAATTTTTGAGTTGATTCAGTTTTTGACCGAAATTCTTTTTTTCTTCCGGTGAAAGTTTACTGAAATCGGTTTCCTTCGCAAGATTCGTAATAATTCCCTTACGACCCAGATATTGAATACGAATTTGTTCAATTTCGTTTAGGGTTTTAACATTAGCCAGAGCTTTTAAAAGTTCGTCTTGAATCATTGGAACAAGAAATAATAAACAATGTGAAAATTTTTTTAACCCGTTCACAAGACAATATCTGCAATACCGTTTGTAACATAAATAATGGAAAATCGGAATTGTAAACGGGCAAAAATAACGGTAATTTGGGACAAACACACTTTGATAAACACCAAAGAAAAAGAAATGATAACGAATCCAATCTTAAATGTAAAGTAACCTTTCACGCAAAGAATCAAAAGAAACAATTCAAGCGGCAGGCAATATTTCGCCGAAACGGCGCAACGGTTGGTTTGATATTTGTGTTGTACGTCGTTGGTTTTCATTTCCGTCCGCAATAATTTGCCGGATGATATTTTTTGTGTTTCTGTTGCGGCTGGTTACGAATTTTTTTGAGAATACGAAACCGGCAAAAAAACGAAACAAACAAAAAGAATTGAAACCAAGTTTTTCGTAACTGTCTATTTTATTAGTCCGCAGATGACGCAAATTTTCGCAGATTCTTTTAAAAGGTTATTGAAAATAATCCTCATGTCTTTCGGATGTTCTCTGTTTGTCTGTTCTCTGTTTGTCTGTTCTCATTTCATCTATTTTTGTTTCGTCCCTTTTCGTTTCATCTATTTTGTTATTTTGTCTATTCCGTATTCTCAAAAAGATAATCTGTAAACATCTGTGTAATTAGCGGACTAATAATAGACAGCTGCTCTTTCGGACGTACCTTATATCTTGTTGCAAAAAAAAAAAATATATTTGCAACAATATGCCATTTAATTTTTTTTGTACACTTTTGTTTAACAACAAGGAAAAAAACTTATGATTTGTCAAGGTACACAATTAGGCTGTGCGGCGGTTTACGCACGTTATTCCTCTGATCTCCAGGACACATCCAGTATTGATGGTCAAATACGCAAAGCGCGGGATTGGGCGGAACGGAATGGGTTTACGATTCATGAGCAACATCGTTTCATTGACGAAGCGATTTCCGGTACGAAAAATTGCCGTCCGGGTTTGGATCAGATGCTTGTGATTGCGGAGCGCGGTGAATTTGACATCCTTCTTGTCGAAAGTTTAAGCCGATTAGCACGAAGTCATATTTACGCTTCTACTGTTATGATGCATCTGGTTTACGTACTGAAAATACGTATTATTGGTATTGATGACGGTTGCGACACCAACAATTCCGGTTGGGAATTGCTTGCCGGTATCAAAAACATCTTAAACGAACAATATATTCGTGATCTCGGCAAAATGGTTCGGCGCGGGCATATTGAAAATATTATGCGGGGGTTTTCCATCGGTGATTTATGTTTCGGTTATAAGTCGGAACCTATTCAGGGAAATCATCGCCGCGGACGGAATCAGATAATTAAAAAACGTTATATAATCGACAAAGAGAAGTCTGTTTGGGTTAGGCGGATTTTTGATTGGTATGTGAATGAAAATCGGTCACTTCAATGGATCGCCAAAGAACTCACACGGCTTGATGTTCCCAAAGACCATCGCGCAACAACATCACAATGGCACCACAATATTGTACACCGTATTTTATCGAACAAAAAATATCTCGGAATATGGACATGGGGACAAAAACGTTCAGAACGTAATCCTGTTACGGGAAAGATTTGTTGTTTCCAAAATTCACCGGAGGAAATCAGGCAATATACTCGTCAGTTTCCTGAACTTCGGTTAATCGACGATTGCCAATTTGCTAAAGCCCAAGAGTTACTAAAAGGCAGGCGAGGTACTGAACGAAGTAAAAATGGAACATTTAAGAAATATGTTTATCATCACGGTAAATATCTTTTGTCCGGTTTGATAAAATGCGGAATTTGCGGTGCAACCTATTTGGTTTGCGGCAAAAGCAGTCAGTATCTATCCTGTCAAAATCGGCGACGCGGCAAAAATTGTAAAAATCAAACACAGTTAGGACGATTTCTCGCTGAAAAATTAATTTTGCAAACAATTTCGCAAAAAATTCTGAACAATAAACTCTGGGTTGATGCTATTTATTCTGCTATCAAAAATTCGATTCAGAAAGACGGTCAAGGAATTTACGGCAAAATAAAATCTAAAGAGTTTATTATTAAGGAGTTACGTCAAAAAATCGAGCATCTGATTGACCACATTGAAGACAATGTTGCTATTCCAGAGCTTCGACAACGTCTTGAAAAACGAACTGAAGAATTACATTTAGCGGAGCTTGACTTGCGGGAACTTCAGATTCGTGCCGGTAAAACAATTCCTGTTCCAAGTCATGATTGGATTCTGGAAAAGTTAAGTAATTTGGGCAAAATGCTTATCGGTACGAAAAACTCGACCAACTCTGGCAATCAGGCATTACGAGATTTGCTGGATGCACCGATTTTAGTTACTCCGGTCAAGATTCCAAATAAAAAGCGGTGTTTTTTGCGCGGGACAATTCGGTTTCGGGCGGGAAAGATCGCAAGCGTATTAACCGGAGTTGATATAGAACCTACTCCAGACGATTTTATCGAGGAGTTTACAATTGATTTTAGGGACACGGCTTATCGTAACAAACGCCGGCAAAAGGTTGCCGATCTGCACCGAAATAAGGGGTGGTCAATCAAAAAGATCAGCGAAAAAGTAGGAATTTCGATCAGGTACGCTTCCCAATTACTCAAGGAAGACTATCAACTCAAAGGTGAAGAAATCCCTGATTTTCGCAGTTCAAACCGATTTATTTCCGTTCAAAAATAAGAATAGAACGGAACTTAAATTGAAATATTCCTTGTAAACCAAACATGACCGAAATACAAACGGTTAACTGCCGGAACACTAGGTCTCTAGTGCTCCAAAGGATGACAATACGCTGTCGTTCCATAAAATCACAATAAAAAAATCGAGAATAATTACCGAAAAAAAACAAATTTTTTATCACCAAATAGAAAAATAAAATAAAAAATGACATAAAAACAGTGCATAACTTTTTATATTTTAATGAGTTAGGTCTTTTTTTAAAAAAATAAAAAATTTTTTTGAAAATGACGATATTGGTATTGAGTGGTTTTAGAAAAAGTATTATGATTACGCTCGTTATTTGGTTGGTAACAATTATATTGATTTTATTATATTGATTTTGCTGCCGTCTGAGTAAACCGGAATGATTTATCTCTCTGAGTTTTTAGCGGTTAATAGAAAAATAAATTGTTATTAAAGGATTTGGAAGTTCGAATGGAATCGAAACGTAAAATAGGACAAACCCTACGCTGGTTGACTGTGCGGTTTATTACAGTTACGGTTTATTTGGGATTGTTTACGTTAGCGTATTGGCTGGCGTTTGCGTTTCGGTACGATTTTGATTTGAAAAACAACGGATTTTCGCTTTGTTATCAAAGTATTTTATGGGTGCTGTTACTGAAAATGTCGATATTTTTCCTTCACCGTCATTTTCACGCTTACGG
>JAITIZ010000221.1 GCA_031279215.1 Planctomycetaceae bacterium | reverse complement strand
GGAACGCAGGCGTCTCGCCTGCCCTGTTTTTTTACAAAAAAACTCCTAAAAATGCGGTCGAGACGACCGCGTTCCTTCTAACAATAAATTTTTACATTAGGTTTTTAGAAGTTCCCTATAATGAAATGAAATAAAATAGACTGTTACCTTTTTCCTTGCCGAATATTAAAAGATTGGTGTAACCGAAAAGCTTTCGACAGTTAATTCCGGTAACGTTACAATTGCAATTTGCGGAACCGCAACTCGTCTGAATGCACCGGGGTTGAGAAGCAGGGTATTACCGTACATTTGGAGCAGCGGAACATGAGTGTGTCCGTAACACATCAAATCCCAATCTCCTGAATATAATTCTGTTGTAAATTGGTTTAGGCGATGACCGTGCATAAAACAGATTTTTTTGCCCTCCCATTCCAATGAACCAAACCAATCGTGTAAGACATGCCCGTTTTCTGTAATCGTAATTCGCAGCAAATCGAAATCAATATCATTATTCCCGAAAACAAAATGTGTTTCGATTCCCCGAAACACCTGAATAATTGCCGTACCGCCAATATCACCGCAATGGATTATTTTTTTAACACCGCGCTCCCGAAAAATCTGAACTGCCGACTGTGTTTCAATAAGCCGCCCGTGTGTATCACTTAAAACACCAAGTTTAGACATTATTTATTTTTTAACAATTTTGACTCAATTTGTACAATATCCGTATAATCGGGAATAATCCAATCGGCTCCAGCCCGAATAAGTTGTTCGCGTTTCCATAAATCAATTCCTTGCCGTACTGTTTCGTTTGAAGCCACACCAACAGCAAAACCCCCAACCTTTTTAACCTCATACGTTTCGGTATGACCATCACCAAATCCAATTAACTCTGTTCCGGTAAAATTGTTTTCTTTTAGAATTTTTGCAACAATCATTGCTTTAGAAAAAGTTGCTGGGTCTTTCTGACCGCCGTAAATTCCGCCGTCAAAATAGTCCGCCAAACCAAGCAATTTGACATCTTGCCGTACAAATTCTTCTTCGGTTCCACTGACAAGATAGAGTTTCAAACCATAACAACGGAACATCTCCAAAAGAACCAATGTTCCCGGCACCATCAATTCCTGCGGATCAAGTCCGTTTTGAAGTTGCTCATGCCGTTGCCGAACAATTCCGAAAAGAAATTGATAATATTCCTTGAGATAATCTTCCGCCTCCAAAGAAATTCCCCCCAACTCTCGAATCACCTGAACCAAAGAATAAAATTGATAAATTGGTTGTTTACCGATATTGATTTCAATATTGTTTTTGGCAATTTGTTCCAGTTCTATTTCTGAAAGGAGTTTTCCCTTGGGCGTTTCCCGAAAATATTTAAGAAATAACTCAATCAAAACCGGATGCCAACCTGCACGGATAACACTGATAGTTCCGTCAAAATCAAACATGACCGCCTTAGGTTGAACAACGGGACGCTCACAATGAATAATTTCAATTGAAAACATTTTTTCTGATTGTTTCCTACATTTGGAAGAACAAAAGTAGTTGAGAGTGGATAGTTAAGAATGTCCCCAATATGTAACAGTCTATTTTCTTAACGAGCACATAATTGAAATCGCCCGCAGATAACGCAGATTTTCGCAGATTATTTTAAAAAGTTTTTTGAAAATAATTTTTTGTATTTTTTGTCTATTCTTCCTTTTTTGTTTTGTTATTTCGTACTTTCAAAAAATAATCCTTGAAAATCCACGAATATCGAATATCTGCGAAAATCGGCGGACTAAAATCTGCGTCATCTGCGGACGAAAATAGACAATTACCCAAATATCTCTGTCGTCCCTTTTGTCCCTGTCATCGCGACACTCTCAACTAACGCCAAAAATAGAACGACATCTTACCCAAAGTAGTTCTACTATTTTTGGTTTTTTCCTGCCAAGAACTCTTTTATTAGCGGCAATCTTCCGAATTTTCCCTCGAAACATCACCGTACTGACCGAATAGATTCTGAACAACAATTCTCTGAAAACCACAGTGGTTATTCATTTTTTCCAACAGCACTTGGATAAAATTCTTTGTGGCATTTATCACAGGCTTCGGTCATTTCCTTAAAAGCCGCCCAATAAGTTTTGTAATCGATTTTTTTTTCTGCAAAACTGTGAAGAGCGGTATTGGCTTTGATGGCGGCATCACGGAACTGTTCACATTCTTTTTTCCATTCGGCAACCGCATCCGGTTTTGAAGTATCTTTAACATTGGCAATACTGCCTTGAGAAATCACCGCTAATGCAGCAAGAGCACCAAAAACACGTTCCGGTTTATTCAGTTGAATATTCAGTTTTCTTTCTGTATTGGTTAAGCGAGTTAAGGTAGAGTTTAGATTGGGTACAGCTTTCATCAAGGGTTGAAGTTCGGCAATTTTGGTCCATTCCAGAACGGACGGATCGGCTTCGCTGGTCAATGCGGTTTTGAGTTTGTTATAAGCCTCTTTTGCCGCATTATATTGGGTAGCAGCGGCAAGTTCTGTTGCTGCTTTAATAATACCGGGTGCTGCTTTTTTGTATTTGGAATCAGCTTCCGCCTTACCAACCGCCAAAGCAATCAACGCCAACGCATTAGCATCACGAACCACAAAATCACCGTCATTTTTATAGTTGACCGTTCCGTCGAGTTCTTCCAATATTTTACCGAGTTTTTCGATATATTCATCAATTTGACCGATCAAATCTGTAATTGGCGGCATTGGAATTACTTCGGCGGCGAATTTTCCGGTTGGTTGAGCGGGAATCAATTGTGTTCCTTCTTTTAGTTCTGTTTTTTTCTCCTCTTCTTTGGTCTCCGGTTTCTTTTCGTTAGAGTCAGAAGGAGAAGTATTAGCGGGATTGGCGGGAACCAACGGTTCAATAACACCGCTGCTGGAAGTAACGCCGGGTTGAACCGTGTGATGATTCGGTTCGGCGGGCGAAGGAACCGCTGTCGGAGATTGAGGACAACCGGCAAATGTTGCTAACATGACGGCTGATACTAAAAGGGAACCAAAGAAAACCAAACTCTTTCTCATGTCAATTTTGCTCCTAAAAATGTTAATGGAAGATTAAATTAAAAAATTCTGACACATCAGATACTATTTAGCAATATTTTAGCGTAACTACGGACTTTTTCCAGCCATACCCCGTATTTTTATAAAATTTCAACGTTTAGGAATTGTTATGAAATAACATGGACAAGATTATGAATAAGCAAGGAGAGAATAATTCCATTCGCCATGAAAATCGGCGTTAACAATATTTAATCTTTCCGGTTCCTCGTCGGAAACCTGATGCCTATTACATAATCGGATTCATCTATGACACAAACTACTGATAATCCAGTAGAAGCGACAGTCGCACCGATAAGCGCAACCACAAGAGCGACACTCGTCAGAGGTATGCCCTGCCAGTTTTTGGATATAAATGCAAATAATCGATATGTTCGATTTTGTTCCACTTACTCGTACCCGGCGTGTAGTGTAATACGGTAAGTTTCTTGCCAATTTCGTTGGCGAGCTTTTGCAGTTCGAGCTTCCAGAGCCGGTTTCTGTAGCCGTTGCTTCCGCCGCAGTCGGCTGTTATGACAATTTCATCAGCGTTGCCATAGCTTTCCGAACCTTGTAAGTACCACCACTTCCTTATTGACTCGACTGCAAATGCGGCTGTGTCCGAACTGATCCCTACACTTACAAAGCCTTGGTTCCTGAATATGTTGTATACTCCGAAGGGC
>JAITIZ010000448.1 GCA_031279215.1 Planctomycetaceae bacterium | reverse complement strand
TGCTCATAAAAAACGAGTAAAAAAATAAAGAAAAATTTCCCATTTTTATGTCCAATTTACCCTTATTTTGTCGTATTTTGGTGAAAATTCAATGTTTTTGTTTTACAGTTTGAGTAACTCATAATTAAATTGTTGTTGACGAATTAAAAACAACTCGCAAATAATAACTATTCATAAAATACATGTCAAGACGAATTATGAAGTAAGAATGGTATATTGTTCCTGTAAGATACTATGATCTTTATTCTTCTTATTCCAAATGAGTTAGGGTTTAACAAAAATGAGTAAATCACTTCATTATGAAAAAAATTAAAAACTACTCTTGCTTTCCGATTTTATTTTGTGTAGATTGTAACACCAATTTGACCGTATTTATTGTTTTTTTTCACCGTGTTGTATTGCGGCGGTGATTTGCGGTTATTTTAAGAAAACAGAACAATTAGAAGGAGTTTACTATGAAAAGAACAGTATTGGCGATTTTGTTTTTTGTTTCGTCAATTCCATTATTGGCACAGGAATATCGGGAATATGAATACCGAGAAATTCCTGTTACGGTTTATCGTGACAAAATGAAAGCCGGCTGGATTGGTCAGATCGCCGGAGTTTGTTGGGGTGCGCCGACAGAGTTTAAGTTCAATGGGGTCATCATTCCAGAAGACAAAATGCCGAAATGGAACCCCGAAATGATTAACAACGCTTTTGATCAGGATGATCTTTATGTTGAAATGACTTTTCTCCGCAGTCTGGAGCAATACGGTCTCAATGTTTCACAACATCAAGCCGGGATTGATTTTGCTAACAGTAGTTATCAACTTTGGCACGCCAATGATGCAGGGCGTAAAAATCTTCGGTGCGGTATTGCGCCGCCGGATAGCGGACATCCGGCGTTCAATATTCATGCGGATGATATTGATTATCAGATTGAATCTGATTTTTCGGGTTTAATTGCACCTGGTTTACCGCAAGTTGTTATCGAGCTTGGTGAAAAATTCGGCGGTCTGATGAATTACGGTGATGGTCTTTATGCCGGTCAGTTTGTCGGCGGAATGTACGCCGAAGCGTTTTTTGAATCAGATATTCATAGAATAATCCATGTTGCTCTTGATTGTATTCCACACAATTCTCAATATGCGGAAATGGTTCGTGATGTGTATGGTTGGTACAGAGAAAATCCGAATGATTGGACAACCTGTTGGCAGAAAATTGATGAAAAATACCAGAAAAACAAAGATTACCGCCGTTTGAGTTGTAATTCCGGCAATCTTAATATTGATGCCAAAATCAACGGAGCGTATATTTTGGCTGGATTATTGTACGGAAAGGGTGATCTTGATCAAACGATCATTCTTTCAACCCGATGTGGTCAAGACTCCGATTGTAATCCTTCCAATGCCGGCGGGATTTTGTTTACAACACTTGGATTTTCGAAATTACCATCACGATTCAGTGAAAAACTTGATGAAACAAAAAAATTCAGTTACACAGCGTACGATTTTCCTGCGTTAATTGATGTTTGCGAAAAACTGGCTCGGCAGGCGGTTGTCCAATCCGGCGGACGCATCGTCAAAAAGAACGGCGACGATATTTTTCTAATTCCGGTTCAAAAAACATATTCTACACAGTCAACAAAAATTCGCCGCAATCTTTTTGGACGAAAAACAACGGTTCCGGCAAAAACACCGCCGAAATTACAACTAAAACCCTACAAACCGAGTTGGCAACCTGATCCGCCGCAAAATATCAGATTTACTGATGCAGAAATGCAACTTATCAAAACCCGTGATTATGAACTTATGGAAGCGGTTGAGAAGTTTTTTCCGGGTTGGAAGTTGACGGATTGCGGACCTGACATGGATCCTGGTTTTCGTGCGGAATATCACGGCAAAGAGAAGGTGGTGATGACTCATCCGAAAGCACGCGGCGAGGCATGTGTTCTGACAAACAATGTTGCTATTCCGAAAGGTAAAAAGACAACTCTCAAACTTGTTGTTGCTGCTCATGATGCCGCAAACACAAAATTCGATTGGGAACTTATTGTTAAAGCGGACGGAAAAGAATTATTGAAACAACAAATTATTGGCGGTTGGAAGGATATTACGGTTGATCTTTCAGAGTATGCCGGAAAAACGGTTAAACTTGAATTACTGAATCAACCCAACGACTGGTCATACGAAGCCGGTTATTGGCACGAAATCAGTATTCAAACCGAATAAGCCTGCATGGGAAAACTTTTATAACATCCAATGTAATTGTCTATTTTCGTCCGCAGATTTTCGCAGATATTCGATATTCGTGGATTTTCAAGGATTCTTTTTTGAGAGTACAAAATAACGAAACAAACAAAGGAAGAATAGATAAAAAATACAAAAAATTATTTTCAAAAAACTATTGTAATATATCCGTGTAATAATTTTTTTGGTGCTATTTTCGCGGCATTTCATTAATCTCTTATGTTTTCTTAGTCCCGCAGGGATGAGATGTGCATAACCGTAGGTGTAGCGTAGTGCACAACCTACGGTCAAAAATTGATAG
>JAITIZ010000416.1 GCA_031279215.1 Planctomycetaceae bacterium | reverse complement strand
TCAGGTTCCAACGCAACTGATAAAGCAAAAGTTACGGTTTATGAAATTGATCTTGTTGTTGATAGTCTCAAAGAAAATACAGAGGAAAATCTGGGAACATTTCTTGGAATTAAAACCCGCAAGGCATTAACAATCAAAGCCAATCCGGTCAGTTTAGGAGGACAGATTAAAATTACAACAAATGGTTTGAAACTGTATAACGGAGCAACAGAAACAACTCAACGACAATGGAATATCGGCTCAGTTCCCAATTTACAGATCGGCGGAACAGCAAGCACAACTATGCGGGATAAAACGTGTACTTTAGAATGGACAGGTGTTACAGGTTTAACTGAAAATGATTTAGTAAAAGCAACTGTTGTTACTGGAAATATGGCACCAGCAAGTTTATTTGCTGTAACAAACCATGAAACCGATATTGCGTATGTGCATTGGAATATCGATAATGATGACAACAGTACGGTTGTTTCTGGTGAACCAGCGAAACATCCGGGCGGCGATTATAAACAGAATCATGTTGCTGGCGAAGACAACTTGAAAACGCTTGGTTTGACTTTGACCCCTGCTGATTTAAATATCGGAACAATTAAATTAACAATTGGAGCAAACGCAAAACTCTGGAAAGCGTTGGCAAAAGGTCCTGCTGTCAATAACATATCGAATCTTGTGCTTGCTTCCGGTACAAAATCATGGAACTTGTCAAATGCAACAGAAAAAGCCGACTTCAATACGCTGAAATCAACTCTTTTCATTGAAGGAATCAATGGCGGTGGACCAGATGAATTTAAGTACGAATATGTTCCGCCTATCGGAAACGATATTGAACTTGATAAAGTAAAATATAAATTTATCGCTGCAAATTGCGGAAGACAACCAACGGTTGATGTAATAACTTGGACAGGAGGCACTCCTATCATTACACTTGGTGAAAAAAATATAATTAAGGCAAGACATTCCGGACTAGTTGATTGTGAGTGGTCGATTATCGGAGCACAAAGCCTAAAATACAATTGTGTTGCCTATTCTGTCAATTGGACTGATAAGTGGGTAAATGAAGATGGAAATGAGTTCGTCATACCAGATACTTCGACAGGATTACCCATCACTAATGTGACGAGTTTTGAGGCATATTATGGAGTTGGTGCTAATCTTAAGACAAAAGAGGAATTGCGCAATTATTTTTACCAGAATACAGTTTGGGCTTTTCCTGTTGGAACAGATCTGTCTAATGCTGATATTCTTTATTACAATCCTAACTCTCCAAATTTTCATGCAGCGATACGTCGGCATTGTCAATGTGGAAATCCTAAATGGATCATGTTTGAAAGCAAAGATGGAAAATATGAGATTATTGAACATCAAGCAAAGCAAACAGGATATGGTGATCCAAACATTTTGTATGTTATTGGTGACTAAATTCTAGGAGAAAACAAACATGAAATATTTTATATCACTTTATTTTTTTATGTTATTAATTTATTTTATTCCTTTTGTCGTTGCTTTTGAAGAAGATTTGTACAAGCAATTTGACAATCATGTTGAAGAAATTTATCAGAAATTCTCACAACAAGAATGGATAAATAATTCAACAATGCCTAGAGTCTGGTCTTTAGATTCGTATCAAAAAATACGGCAAAAAGGAATATTACTCATTCCTATTCTTATTGAACACCACGAATCACTTGTAGATATGCGAGATGATTATCAAAGATTTCTTAAAAATCTTACAATTTCTAGTCTCTATTATGATATCACAAAAGTTAAGGCATCCCCAGAAAATAGTCCTTGGAGTGGTGAACCAATAGGAGTTTATTGGTATGGAGGTATTGAATTGTCAAAAGAACGATTTAATCTACTTTATGAAAAATTAGTAACTGCAAGAAAAAATTGTGATAAAAATATCATTACACTATGCCATCAATCCATCAGATCAATGGGAATATATTCATTGCAATTTTTGATAAACAAAATTGAAGCCGGTGATGAGCATCTCCTTATAATTGTTCAAGACATGTTCAATGACACTTTGAGTACAAAAAACCAAAAGGAAATTATAGATTGGTGGAAAAAGAATCAGAAACAATATCGCCTTCCTCTCCAAAATAAGGAAAAACTTTCTCTTTCATATTCTCGTATTTTTGAAGGAAAACCGATATTAGAGAAAGTAGAAAAGTTATATGATTTATGGCAATCACGATATCTCTTCTCTAAAAATATATCATCTTCTATCCAACAAGAACGACAGCAACTGTCTGTAAAGTTAACACAACTGATTGGTTACGAAAATATACCACAATTTAAGTTTTTGGCGGATCTTGGCGAGGAGGCGTTGCCGTATTTATTTTTGAAACTGAAAGAAGAAGAGACACGTTTCACTCTTCCGGTGATCGAAAAAATAATGAACAAAAAACTTTCACCGGAAGAAATCAAACAGCACATTGAAAATGCCGAACAATTATTGAACAAACCAGAACCAATTGCGATACGAGAGTGGACAACACAAGATGGTAAATTTAGTATTGAAGCCAAATATATTTCATCAAAAGATAAAAAAGTAACTCTCGAAAAAGTGAATGGTTCAATCATTACTGTTGAAATTTCGAAACTTTCAACAAAAGATCAAGATTATATTAAGCGACAACAAATATCAGAAAAAAAACAAAATAATCAAAATGAACATGATTTAAATTGACAATATTAGCCCTGATGAATACCATCTATTCACACCGAACAGATTTATTGATTCGTTAATCCTGTTGATACTTTTGTCGGCGGGTTCAAATCAATCTCAATCAAAATTGATATTACAAAAACAGTTACTAAATGTGTTTAATCTGAACATTAATGTCAAATATTCTGTTGACGATATTATCTGGAAAGTCCGCACGGCGTATGCAACAGGAATGTATCAATTATACGCCGATTGCCTTTACATTGAAAACAATCGCGTCGGCGATCACGAAATTCTCGAATGGCGTGAATATGTCCTTGATGTAACAGTCTATTTTTGTTATTGTTCCATGAATCAGTACGAAAAATTTCCCAACCGCCTAAAAAATAAAACG
>JAITIZ010000325.1 GCA_031279215.1 Planctomycetaceae bacterium | reverse complement strand
CATTGTACCAGTCAAAGAATAATTTCGTTTCATATTGAAATATTTCATAACTCTTTTATAATCAAGAGTTTACATCAATTCTTGTCCCTGGTGAACAACGCCGTTTTGAGGAGTGAACCCGGCAGTGAACAGCCGCTTATATGTTTTCGTAAGTCTTTATGGTACAAAGATTTACGTCGAATCTGAAAGAGGTAGGCGACCTTTCGCTGAAGGGTTTTCACCTACGGTTGCCTACCTTCCGAAAACATAATGATAATATAAAAACAACCAATTCATCACAGGATTGAGTATAGCGTAGGACAATACCCTACAAAAATATTCCAAACAAACAACACCCTATTAAAGGGTAATAGCCGTTATTTCTGGTTTCGCTTTTGTCCTTTCGGAGTGTAGGAAAAATATCATTTTACTTCACAGGAACGATAACAAAATAAACAGTTATTTACATGAAAATGTGTACCGTTCATTCTGAATTAAAAATTCTTGATGAAACTTTCCCTCTACCGAATAATTACGAAATATTTGCAATTTCTATTTTTATTTTTCATTACGTATTGTCAACGGAATATGCCGATGTTATACTATATTTCCTTATTTCCTTGTCATTAACGGATAACCTTTTTCAACAATGCAATCTTGTCAATTTGTTCTGTTGAATAAAAAATAGATTGCCCCAATTAGCGACGGTGTATCATGAAACCGAATACCGCGTTTACATTGGTTGAACTCCTTGTCGTGATCGGATTGATTGCTGTTCTTCTCGGATTGCTTCTTCCGGCAGTTCAAGCCGCTCGCGCTACCGTGCGAAAACTCCAATGTACCAATAATTTGAAACAAATCGGTCTTGCCGCTCATTATTATCACAATCTCTATGACCAATTTCCCCCGTCAAAATGGGGAATTCAGGATATGAGCGATTCCAGAATTAAACATCATGTCTTGTCCTTTCTTCTTCCATTTTTGGAACAGCAATCTCTTCACGATCAAATTGACTTCAGTAAACATTGGTTTGATAATGAAGCAACAAAAATTCGTTTGCCGGTTTATCTTTGTCCCGAATCTCCAAAACAATTTCAATACAATAATTATGAATATTTTACCGGTGATTACACCGTTGCAGAACAAATGCAACGCACAGAAGGAAAAATTAAACCATTGTTTGATAACGGTATCGCAACCCAACGGAATAGTCCTTACGGATTATACGGAATGCTCCAACCACCGAATGAAAAAATTGTTTCGATTGCTTCGGTAACAGACGGTCTTTCCCGTACAATAATGTTTTCCGAATGCGCCGCAAGACCATTTAAGTACAATATTGGACGGCAATTCGTTGAATTCGCTAATACAGAACCTAAACAGCGAAAAGAATCCGGCGCTGATTGGGCAAGCAACAGAGCCGCATTTTATGTTCATGAATCCTGCGGAGCAGGCGGAACACAACTATTTAATTGTACCAATCAAAACGAAATCTATAGTTTTCATTACGGCGGAGCCAATTTCTGTTACGGAGATGGAACCGTTCATTTTCTCTCGGAAACTATTCATCCCGAAATCTTCATCTCCACCTTCACCGCCTATGCCGGTGACTGATTAGTGAATAGTTGATAGTGAATAGTGTTCGTGTTCGCAAGCGGAATTTTTCCATAATGGCAGTAATCCGCATGCAATACTATTCACTACTATTCTCACTACTATTCACTATTAAAATTTTTGTGTTTGTGAAAAATAAATTGGAGAAACTTTATGGGTTTTGCCGATTATCTGAATTGTAGCGGATTTTCCGAATGTTTGTATGAGACGATATGAAATTGCCTAAATTGCTTATTTTATTGTTGTTTTTAACGGTTTTCGTACAAACCGGTTGCGAAATCATGCCGGTCATACGATATAAACCGACACTTCATAATCCGTTTCCGCAAATTCAAAGTATTGCCGTTGTTCCCTTTTACAATTACACCGACAACTCCAAAGTCGATGGCCGTGAATTCGCCCAAGCTTTCAGTAATGAACTCCAAAAAATTCCCGGTTTTCGGGTCATTGCCAATAAAATCGTCGAAGAAACTATGTTACAAAACGATTTACAAAAATTTGAATCGGTTGATGATATTCGCTATCTTGCCCAACTTCTTAATGTTGACGCGGTTGTAATTGGAAAAATACATGGTTTTAGTATGAATTATCCGCCGTTCATTAAATTTGAAACGGAATGGTATGCGGTAAATCCGTATTTTCATCCGATTCCGCCCGGTCGTAATTTGCCGTGGGGGACGGAACACGAAGAATTTATACCGGACAAAGTTGTTCTTCTTGCCGAAATGGAACTTGCCTCCGCACAACTCAAAACGCAAACACCAGAATATGAACCGGTTTTATCACCCGCTGAACGGAAAAAGAAAGAAAAAAAATCGCCAAACGAAACAGAATCAGAAATACCGCCTGATTATTATTTTGAACCTCAGGAACCAAAATCCGCCAAACGTGAAAATCCGATACGTTTGGCAGCAGGAACAATTCCGAACAATATGGGCAAAGAAACATCAGACGAATCGGTTCTTTCTCAATACGCCGAATATCGTCAGGAACGGTCTATTAACAAAATGCTTGAAAAAACAGGAGTTCCGTATATTCCTGAAGCCGTGCCGCTTTCCGCCGAAGATCAACGAAAAGAAGAGGTTAAGTTTTCATTGGAAATGCCTCATCCACTTCACGCCGGACCTTGGCGAAGTGAAACATTTTCGCAAAATCAAAATCCTTGGTCTGACCAAAACCAATATCCTTTGTTTCAGCAAAATCAAATCAATTCCGGTTTGTATCAAGGTCATTACGCCGGTTTTCCGCAACCAATCGGTTTAACACCGGAAGAACTTACTCAATACGGTTGGATCAATCAACCGATTATGCCGGTTTTACCGTTGTCTCCATTGATGCCCGGAATGCCGGTTGAGGGGCAACCCGGTATGGTGATGGGGGAACCCAATCGTTTCCCCGGTTTGCCGGCCGATTGGCCTGACCCGCGCGGATTCATTCCCGAAAGCCCCGAACCGGAACGCCCTAAACGGGAAATCAAAAATAATGCCCCGTTTATCAGCCATATCAATATTTATAACGGTAATGACAGTGAATTGATGCAGGCGTTGTATGATTATGATTTTTTGTTTCGGGATGATAAAAGAATTGCCGGAAAACAATCGATCTTAAACAACCGAAATGAGTTTACCGGTTTTTGTTGCCGGCTTCATATCTGGGAAATATTCTCCGCACGCGGCGGCGCAGGAACTGCCGAAAAAGTTACACGACGCTGGAAACCTTGGCAAGGCGGTGAACGACCTTTTTAGTTAATAGTGAGTAGTGAACAGCGAACTGTAATGAATTGTAGTGAATTGTTATGTAAGCAGTAAGCAGTTAAATTAGTTACACTTATTGTCGTATTGTGTTAAAAAATAACGAAAAGTGAAAAGCGGAGTTTTTGTAAAAATACAAAAAATGAATGAACGATAACATAAATGAATCGTAGTTATGTAGTGAGAACTGACAAGACCTGACAATCGGTAATAACGCAAACGGTTTACTATTCACTATTTATTACTTATATTCGCTATTCACTATCAATATCAACTAAAATATAAGGATTATTCATTCCTTAAGGAAACAGTTTTTATTTTAAGGGGCGAAAAAGAAAAATCGCGTCAAAATGCTTGAAATCAAGACAAGAGTTGTCCGATAACAACATTCGATGCAGTTTTTCATGCCTGAAATTATTTACCCGATTTGTATATCGAAACCATGAAAAACAATACTCAGCAAATCACACTTTCCATGGAAAGTAACTATTCCGAATTAGCCGACAAAGGAAACAAAACCGTGAGTCAGGATATAAATGTTTTGGCGTTAGTGAAGGGTGAGGAGCGATATGTTTTCCTCTACAACGAGAGCCATCGTGCGGAAACGCTTCGTATTTTGGGGCGTTATGCGTCGAATCCAGAGTTGAGTTTTACGTGGTATGATGCGGCGGTTCTGAGTCAAAAAATCCGCCAGGAAAGCCAACAGCAAGCACGGGAAAAACAACAAAATATCTCCAATCACCGGTATAATATACCGCTCTCTACAGAAAACGAATATTAGTTTTATCAACAAATATTTGTTCGAGATAATCGCCCGCGCTGCAACTGTTTACGGTAATACCTTAAAAAGATGCGGCGTTTCGGTGAAATACTGCCTGCTTTTTCTGATTTTAATTCTTTGCGTGAATTGTTACAAAAGACGTAACAGAGTTGAAACAAGAAACAAAAAATGCTCCCATGGTATTCGTCAACAGAATTTGGAGGCCCAAAATTTAAGTGGGAACCTGGAAATTAACTTGTGTGATTCGTACTATGTTCCATAGTACGACTATACACGTTGCTAATTTCGTTACCGAATCAGGAACCCATTGGGCTATGTATCGACCCCCCGGATTGTAAATCCGAATCACGAATACCGTGAAAGCACTCATTATATTAACACATCGACCAAAAAAGGCAAGCGGGGACAATGTTTTTTCGGAAAATTTATAAAAGGGAACTTCTAAAAACATCAGGAACGCAGTCGTCTCGACTGCACATTGCCTATAAAAAGTGCAGGCGAGACGCCTGTGTTCCTAAAAGTGCAGGCGAGACGCCTGCGTTCCTAAAAAAATGAGTTTTTAGAAGTTCCCAAAAGATAATTTTGGAATCTACATGACCTTGTTTTTCGCTCTTAACCCCGCTAGGAGTGTGAGAGTAGTTGATAGTTGGGAGTTGATAGTGGAGAGTGCCGCAAGCGGATTACTACCACACGGCAATAATTCCGCTTGCGGCACTCTCCACTCTCCACTCTCCACTATTATTAGTGTTATATTGGTTACGTAGGGCGTTGCCCTACGCTAATGCAGGGTGCCCTTTCAGGGCGATTTTAATGAATACATAGTTAAAAACAAATACCGAAAATTCAAGTAAGAGTAATTTAAAATTATTCCACTGATAGATTACGAAACATCTAAATATTCAACATAATTAGTGTTACCAAGTCTTTTTTTGGAAATCAGCAGAATAACCGAGTCCGCCTTCACTAACAGTCTTCTTTGCTTTTGTATCATTCGGGCAAACGGCGGAAAGATAGGGTCCGAAACCGCAATCATCATCCATTGATTTAGCGGAACCATCGCCGTAAAGGACAACGACAAGTCCAGGATGCATTGATGACGGACGTGCCTTGTTGGTATTTGTTAGCACTGGCTCAGTTTCTCGACCAGCGTTGATCTTTGAAAGAAAGCTTGTACCACTTCTATTCGACCAAACGAAGCCTAAACTCGCAACGATAAGAGAACAACGTGTATTACTAAGTTCACGTGTATTATTAAGAAGTTCATTGGGTGCAAAAATTGTAGAAATACTAATACTCCAATCAGAATCCCACCAAGTCCATGCCTGCATATTTTCAGAAAGCAAAATCGTATTACTTGTTCCATCAACGATTTCATCTAATTTAACTTTTTTGTTGATAGTGGTTAATGTACTGCGCCGATCTTTGAAAAGTGTAAATGTAGGAGTAACATTACCGGTAATTGCGGTCCCATCTCCTGAATTTGCTTCTGGTCCGCAGTTGACAACGTAACTCAAAATCGGAGTATCAGATCGTTGTTGAAGATATGCAGAAGGACAAATTAGTACTGGAGGTGAGGATTGAAGAGCTGGTGCTGCATTGTCAAAGTGATTGTCATCATCATCGACATCATCAGCGGCATCATCAGCGATCAAAATTTCATAACGTTTATTCTCTTCAATTTCCGGCAGAATAGCAACAACCCAACTCAACATACGAGGAGAATTGTTAGAATATCTTCCTAACTGATTGAGATAACCCGGCAATCCGTTGTTGTTTGTGGCGTAATTGATGATGCCGATGCCGAGATTTTTTTGGTTGTTGATACATTGGGTACGCCGTGCGGCTTCTCGTGCGTAGTTGACCGCCGGAATGAGAAGTCCCGCCAACATACTAATAATCACAACAACAATCAGAAGTTCCACCAGTGTAAACGCACGTCTGATACCAAAATACCGATTGAAATAAAATGAAGTCATTATTGAAATCCAAAGGTTAAAAAATTAAAGAATAGAGAAAAACTTCTATTATTGTCGCATATTATAAAAAAATTTCCACTAAAATTTTGTTATTTGGAAAAATTTTTGAAAAAAAATTTTTTCCATTCCATTTTTCATGAAAGCAGTTGAAATTATTTTTTCCAGGGCAATGAATCATAAATTAGTTGTGACCATTGTTTTTGGGGCGGCGGGAAACGGTTTGCGCAGCGTAACAGTATTGAGAGAACAGTTGGGAGTTCACGGAATTGCGAAAAAACGGCGATTACTCCAAGTTGGAGTAGGGCGAAACGGATTTCTTCCCCTTCGGCAACCGTTTTTTGTAAAAGCTCAGGACAATAAACAATAAGACGCGAGGAATAATGACACAAATTGAATCGTTTGTTTTGGCTAAGTTCAACCAAAACTTCTTCAACCGTCCATTGAACAATAAGAAGGCGGGACACATTTCTTTCCGAATTTTCTTTTTCGAGAGCATTCTGAAGAGAACGAAACCGTATGGTTTCAAACCGGTGTTGGTCATCAACAACATGAACCGCCTGAATTAACCGGCGATCAGGAACAACAAGAAATAATGGAATCTTCCTCATTACTATTACCTTCTCACAGTTAAAAACGCCACTTTTTATCGCTGTCTATTTTGATATCCATTTGCCGAAAAACAAAAATTCCGCGAAATAATGATACCGGATGATAAAACAAGAGAATTGCTACTGAATAGAAGCAAATACTTTGTTTGCCATTTCTTTGCCTTTTTGAAAAGCAGTAATATTTACATCAATAAATTGTTTCTTAACACTTTGGCGAATCGCTTCGATCCATGCTGTTTCTGGAAGATCAAGACAGGTTGACATGGCTCCAAGCAAAATGGTGTTGGCAGCCTTGGCATTACCGAGTTCTAAAGCAATAGAAATCGCATCAAGGTAAACCAGTTTTGAAAAATATTGAGATAAAATCTTCTCATCAATATCAGGATAGGGAGTACCGCCGGTTGACGATGTTACAGGAATAATCTTTTGGTTTGAAACAACCGCTAAACCATCGTCTGCAAGATAATCAAGATAACGTAAACACTCAATCTGTTCCAATGAACCAAGAACTTTTGCCGTATATTTAGGAACGAGCGGACTAAACACGTGTTCACCATAACGAATTTGCGCAATAACCGACCCTCCGCGTTGTGCCATTCCGTGAACCTCGTTTGTCTTCACATCAAAACCCGCCGCAACCGCCGCTTGCGCAACAATTTCACTTGCTAACAAAATCCCCTGCCCACCTACTCCAACTAATACAACACTTATTGTCATTTTATTTAGTTCATGGTTAACTTGAACGATCAATGAATTAAAAACACAGAATTATACGGAATTATTTAGCAGAACTTTCATAGAAAAACAAATTGTATCTGTTTACGGATGAAAATCAAGTAGTAAGCAATGCTTTAGGGAAGAGGCGGTATCTACTTCTTGCAGTGATTGTCTATTTTCGTCCGCAGATTACGCAGATTTTCGCAAATTATTTTTTTACAATATTTTATCGATAGCGTTTTCTTTTGCGCGTTCGAGAGTTTCTTCGGTACTTTGCGAATCAACTTTGGTACAACATGCAATCAGTGTTTCCGCCATATCTGTTAAATCGGCTTTCCAATCGTCCGGCGAACCGTCCACCGGAGGCATTTCAATAAACTCTCCAAGTAACAAAATCAACCGCAAAAGATGACGGAAAATAACTCCTTCCTGCTTCTGAATCGCACGCGAAACAATATATTTATTGAAATCGCCCTTAAATTCGAGCAAAACCTCTCCCGCCGCCCAAACCGGATTGATACGAACTTCAACCGAAGGATATTCGTACTCAAAAAGCCGCCGCAGTTTTTCCGCTAACGGAATTACATAAAACCGTTCTTCCGCCCAACCGCCAAAATGACGGCGTTTTTCACGTTCTTCGTCTTCCTCCTCTTCAGTTTTCGGAACAAGTTCATCCGCAACAGCAAGCCCCAACGAAAGGAGCATGGAATCAAGCCGGTCTGTTGACAAAGGACCATTCGGTAACACATCCTGTTTCGGAACACGAACACTCGGCCCAATCGACGGCGGAAGTTCCAGCAAACTTTCAAACGCCTGAAGACGCTCCGCACGATCCGCAAAACCTAAATGTTGTAATAAAAATATTCCGTAAAGCGGATTAACCCCGCGAAATTTCATCAGTTCCGGTAAACGCTCCGCCGGATAAGCAAAACAAAAATCAAACTCTTTTGACTCAGACAACTCCGGCTCTACAATATTTTTGTCCGCTTTTTCAGAATATTCGTTCTTTTTTTCTAACTTTTTTTCCAATCTGATAAATCCTGCGTTAGCAAGAGTTAAAAGCATTTCATCGAGTTTTTTCTGACCTTCTCTAACCCATTTTTCACTCATTAATCGCCGCCCAACAATTTGACGAATCGGTTCAATATTATGATCCAACGAAATAATATGCGCTAAAAGCCGCCAAGGAATTACACCGCGGCTTGTTAATTTTCCCGGCGGCATTTCTTTGAGTTTCAAAAATTGTTCCTCCGTCCAATACTGTTCGGTTGTTCGGCGTGTCGGAGCTTTTTTCTTCATTTTCTTTTTCATTTCACGAAGTTTCGGATCCTTCGTATCTTCGGGAATTTGATCATATTTCACTTTCCACCGCCCAATTTTTACATCGTCTTCATGAGCCAGTGCAAACACAAAACCATGATCATCATATTGCGGCCTTCCTGCTCTGCCGAAAATTTGGTGCGCTGAACTTGATTCGATAAGTTTCTTTTCACCCGGTTTTCCTTTGAGAATACTCGGCAAAACAACCGATCTTGCCGGTAAATTGATTCCGGCAGCAAGAGTTTCCGTACAAACACAGATTGACAATAATTTTTGTTGAAATAAATCCTCAACAATTCGCCGGTATTTCGGTAACACTCCAGCGTGATGAATTCCGACACCGCGAAGCAGCAGTTGTTTTAGATGCGGTCCTGCTCCTTCTTTCCAATCATAATGCTCAAGATTTTGCGCAACAATTTTCTGATGATCCGGTGTTATCAAATCGCGCCCGCGAACCTGATCGGCAATATTCCAGCATTCGTTTCGATCAAAACAGAAAACCAACGCCGGCGTTAAACGGGATTCCTCATCGCCGTGAGTCATAAATTCGAGCTGTTCTGTAAGCAACTGATCGCCAATCCATTGATAAGTTAGCGGAACTTTTCGCTCAGAGGATTCAATCAATGTCAAACGCCGTTGAACATTATCACGAAGCCACGCAACAAATTCGTAAGCATTTCCAACTGTTGCGGAAATCAATAGTGTTCGAACATGTTTTGGAAGTAAATTAAGCGTAAATTCCCAAACCATACCGCGTTCCATGTCGGCAAAATTATGAAATTCGTCCATAACCACCGTCGTAACATCGTCAAAATGGAACGTATTCGCATGACTTTGTGCCGTCAATAACCGGTTAAAAAGAATTTCCGCTACAACAACAAGAATCGGAGCATCAGGATTTTCACGCCGATTTCCCGTTACAAGACCAACGTAATGTTTGTTGTAACCCCAACGTTCAAGAGCCGTTTGAATTTCACGATATTTTTGTTCGGTTAATGCAATTAACGGAGTAGTGTAATAGGCTTTTTTGCCGGTTTTTATTGCTTCATAAATTCCTGCTTCGGCGATCAATGTTTTCCCCATTCCGGTTGGTGCGCAAACCAACGCTCCTTGTTCCGAAGAAAACCAACCAAGTATTGCCTCCTCCTGAAATGGGTATGGCTCAAACGGCAATTGTTCAAGATACATAAATGCAATGTCTTCACGGGAAAGCATCTGATATATTAAAAATAGAATTTTGTATTAAAAAAAATAACATAATTATCATTATGATTTGAGGTAACAATCTATTTTAATAGAACAAAATAGACAAGACAATGATATTGTTAAAATTCTTTTGGTTTGAACCCTTCCGGGATTTCTAATTTCATGGTATCGCCGGATTGGACAAGCACGTAGAGACCAACTTCCAGAGCGGCCTCTTTAACTTCTTTGGGGAAAATTGCGCCAGCTATTGCGCCAATAAGTTTTTTGGACGGCTCATTTTTTTCTTTGCGGTTTTGTTTCAATTTTTCGATACGTTGAATATGTTTACCAATATCGTTTAAGTCGGGTTTCGTTTTGACTTCGACAACAGCAATTGTTGTACCATTTTCAAGATAAATATCAATTTCAGCAATGATTTGATTATTTTTGTCTCGTACTTTACAATTGCCTTCAAATTCAAAATTAAAATTATAACCGAGTTCGTTGAAACGTTTAACAACGGCGGGAAAAACCATGTGTTCCGTAATTTCGCCAAAACGATTTCCTAATGTTCCCATTTGTTTTCCTAAAATTCCCATTTGTTTTCCTAAAATTCCTATTTGTTTTGAGAGTTTTTTTCTTTCTTTTCTACCTTCATTAATATATTCTTGGAGAGACTTTTTGGTTTCCTCATGTTGGGCGGAAACTCTATCAATTGCTTTTTCGGTTTCTTTATGTTGTACGGAAACTCTATCAATTGCTTTTTCGGTTTCTTTATGTTGGGCGGATACTCTATCAATTGCTTTTTCGGTTTCTTTATGTTGGGCGGAAAGCTCTTGGAGAGATTTTTTGGTTTCCTCGTGTTGGACGGAAACCCGCTGTATCGCTTGGTTTGTATCTTTTACGAAGTCTTGGATCACTTTATAGGTTTCTTGTTGCGCTTCGCGGATGGATTGCATGACCGATTCGTAAATCGAGGAAATGGACTGGTTGGACATCTATTTGATTTGGGTTAAAAGTTTACGCTTTCAGAATGCCGATCTAATTTAAAACTGAATTATAATTTTATCGACAAATTGAGGGATAGCAATAGAGAAATATTTAAGCAATAGACTTTTCACGGTAAAAAGTTGTTATTTACGAAAAAATGGTTGCGGACGGTTGGCTATCAAAATCCAAAAGATATATAACGTTTCTTTTTTTATTTAATGTATAATTTTTTTAATGATTTCCTTATCGAAATAATTGATTCCCATACCGGCGTCAACGATTATTTTTTGTGCAGTTATTCCGCCGGAACGCGGACTAAGCAGGAAAACAGCAACAGCAGCGGCTTCTTCGGTTGAAACGGCACGCTTGCGCGGAATTATTTGTTCCGCAAAAAGATAGGAATCGGCATAACCCGGTATTCCCGCAGAGGCGGATGTTTTAAGTAAACTCGGAGCAACAGCGTTGAAACGGATTTCTGAAAATTGGCTAAATGACTTCGTTAAGAACGCAAGCGATGAATCCAACGCCGCCTTAATCGGAGCCATAAAACCGTAATTTTCACTTGCCATTTGCGTGGTTGAAATAGAAATTGTTACAACTGAAGCATTTGTTTTCAAAAGCCCGGCAAACTCTCGACAAATCGAAATTAGCGAAAAACACGATATATCCAACGCCTGTAAAAATGCTTGTTTTGAAGTCTCATGAAACGGTTTTATTCCGTTACTATAATCCGCAAACGCTATTGAATGAACCAAACCATCATAACAAACTGATAAACCAACATTCTCTTCAATTTCTATCCGAAGTTTTTTGATTTCGTCGTCATTTTCCACATTGCACGAAAAAATATTCTGTTTCGGAAACAGTTCACGAATTTTTTTCGCAACCGATTCATTTTGAACTGCAAAATCAACGATTGCGTTTTCTTCAAGAAGCATTTTCGCAATTTGAAATGCAACACTTTTTTTATTCGCTGCACCAAATACTAAAAAACGTTTATTATTAAGTTGCAAAAAATCCATCTTTTTTTACGGTTAATTTTTTGATTCACGACTTCGAACAATATCTTTCCATTTTGCGACAATTTGAAGGGCGTCAAGCGGTTTCAAGTTATCAACATCCAGATCACGAAGTTCTTCAAGCACCGGATGATTTTCCGGTCCAAACAAGGAAAACTGTATAGCACCCATTCGTCGCCGAACATTTTGAAACATTTCCGACTCATTACTATGAGTTGTTACTTTAACATGCGTTTGTTCAAGTTCGTCCAGAATTTCCCGTGCGCGCTTTACAACACTTTTGGGAATACCGGCAATTTTTGCGACGTAAATTCCATAACTCTTGTCCGCTGTTCCAGGAATAATTTTGTGCAAAAAAGCAATATCATCATTTTGCTCTTTTACCGCAACATTTAAATTATGAATCTTTTCAAATGTTTCCGATAAATCGGTTAATTCATGATAATGAGAAGCAAACAGAGTTCGGCATTCTATTTTATCGTGCAGATATTCAACAATAGCCCATGCTAATGAAATTCCGTCATAGGTACTGGTTCCGCGCCCTACTTCGTCGAGAATAACCAAACTTCGTTGTGTTGCCTGATTCAAGATTCGGGCGGTTTCCGTCATCTCGACCATGAAGGTACTTTGACCGCGCGAAATTTCATCACTGGCTCCCACCCGCGCAAAAATTCTATCACAAATTCCAATAATTGCTTCACTTGCCGGCAAAAAACTCCCTATCTGAGCCATCACGCAAAGTAACGCTGTTTGACGAATAAACGTACTTTTTCCTGCCATATTCGGACCGGTAATCAACTGAATCTGTCCATGTTTGTCATCAAGTAATGTATCATTGGGAACAAAAGTTCCGGCAGGTTCCAATGCGTCAAGTACAGGATGACGCCCTTCAACTATTTTCAAAGTCGGTTCTTCAACCAGTTGAGGTCGGCAATATCCTCGTTCCCGCGCAATTAAAGCCAACGATGCAATAACATCCAATGCCGCTAAAGCACGCGCTGTACATTGCATAGATTGCCTTTTTTCACAAGTTTTTTTGCAAAGCATTTCAAACAGGTCAAGTTCCAAATTATTGGCTCGTTCACCTGATGTAAGAATTTTTTCCTCATATTCTTTAAGTTGCGGCGTGATATAACGTTCGGCATTCTTGATCGTCATCTTCCGAATATAATCATCTGGAACTTTATCACGATGAACATTTGTAATCTCAATGTAATAACCAAAAACTCGTGTATATCCTACCTTTAAACTTGGAATTCCGGTACGATTGATTTCTCTTGCCTGATATTGCGCTATCCAATCTTTTCCGCCGCTCTGGAGATGCCGCAATTCGTCAAGTTCAGTATTAAAACCAGACCGTATAAAACCGCCTTCTTTGAAATTCGTGGAAGCATCATCTTCTAAAGCTACAGAAAGTAATTCAGATAACGATTCACACGGATCAATACTTTCATGGATCGATTTCAAAAGAGAACTCACAGCGTTTTCCAATTTAACACGAAAAAACGGCAACGTCCGTAAAGTTCGGGCAATCATTGCCAAATCACGGGGAGTACCGCGATTTTGAAGAATTCGAGTTAAAATTCGTTGAAGATCATAGATACGCCGCAAATTTTCCCGTATATCTCTTACTGCCAAATCATCATGATAAAATTCCTCCACAGCATCCAATCGGGCATTAATATTCGAAATATTCGCTAACGGACTGGAAATAAAATCTGCAATAAGCCGTGACCCCATAGACGTAATACACCTATCCATCACTGAAAGAAGCGAACCATCGCGATTACCTCCACGAATTGTTGTTGTTATTTCAAGACTTCGGCGACTGGTTTCGTCAATTTCCAATTGAGAATCAATACGATATGCGGTAATCGAATCAATCTGAACTGAAATCTGGCGTTGCGTCTCGTTCAAATAACTGAGAATAGCTCCAGCCGCCCGAATCGCTTGAACGTCAAACGATTTATCTGAAAAACCAAAACCTTCAAGCGTAGATGTTCCAAATTGCTTCAAAAGCAAATCAAAAGCAGTTCTATGACTAAATGTCCAGTCAGGACGTTTAGTCAATTGAGCTTTGAAAAAAATCGGGCAATCAAAAATTTCTTTGTCACTGTAAATAATTTCAGACGGCAAAATTCTGGCAATCTGTTCGGCAATTTGTTTACCGGGAACTGCTGTGGCAAAAAACTCTCCGGTAGATAACTCAACCCATGCTAATCCAACTTCGAGGTTCGGTGTTCGCGAATCTTGACAAATAGATGCCAAAAAATTTGATTTTTTGGGATTTAGCAATGTTTCTTCGGTAAGAGTTCCGGCAGTAACAATTCGCGTAACTTCTCTTTTGACAATACCTTTTGCCTTTTTTGGGTCTTCCATTTGCTCACAAACTGCAGCACGGTATCCGGCAGCAATTAGTTTTGCAATATAAGAATCAAGCTGATGATGCGGAAACCCTGCCATTGGCATTCCATTGGGACCCTTTTCGCGGCTGGTTAAAGCCAAGCCGAGAACTTGCGCCGCAATTTTGGCATCCTCAAAAAACATTTCGTAAAAATCTCCCATACGAAAAAGCAATAACGCTTCAGGGCATATTTTTTTGGCCTCGTTGTATTGCTTCATCATGGGAGTTAGCGTTCGGAAATTAGAAGACATAGGAGGAGGAGGTTTTTCCTATTCCCAATTGATCTGGTACAAGTTGGTTGAATGTTATATAATACAACCGACATTGCTGATATGATTCTCACCTTACTACGGCGAAAATCTTTATTTTCATCAATTGGGAATAGGAATATTGAACCTTAAAAATGAAAATTGAAAAAATGAGATTTAATTTAATAACCGGTAATTGATAATGCAGAAAATGTTTTTTAATAAGAAAGAAATAAAATAAAGAAATATAAATATGATGAGAATGTTAAGAAAGAGAAAAAAAATGTTTACATATAATGTTTTTTTACAAAATACCTTTATAAAATAAGGATTACAAAACTTTATGTTGTAGGGAAAACTTGTAAGTATCCTGTAAAAAAACTGTCGAAAATAAAACATAAAAGAACTTAAAATAATAGGAATAAGCCAAAAAGTCTTTTTATCGGTTTGTAAAAGACACAAAAGGAACATGTTTTTTATCATTGGAGTACAACAAAATATAAGGAGATTTAGGGAAGATAAAAAAAATAATAATAAAAAAGATGTAGTAGGGGACTTATTTACTTTGGAATAGTTTGTTATAATTGGGATTATTATATTAAAAATTATTAAAGATTCAAGAGTTTAATAAGTTATTTTATAAATTTAGATTTGACGAAGTAGGGTATGCTTATCAAATTGGATATAAAATTAAATTCCTTATACTCTATTAAAACTTAGTGTTAATGTGGTTCCTATTTTCTTTATTGCATAAAAAAATAAGAAATTTAGAATTTTAGGCTATATAATTTTTTTGGAAAAAATTTTGCATACAGCAATTTAAGGAAAGGTCGATGAGTACAGATTCAGTAAACTATCCTTTTGTGCAACGGCGCGGCATGAACCCAAATAGTGGCGGCGGTCCTCCTCCGGGCGTGGAACGCCGCCAGTTTTCGAATTGTTATGATGGTCTTTCGCCGGATGCCCAACAGCTTGCCGAAGCGATAGATCAATATAAATTTCAAAACCGCCGCCGTTTTATTACTTATGAGGAAATGCTTTCGGTAATCAAGTCTTTGGGTTACCACAAATAGCGGAGTTGAAAGCAATGATAAGGCGTGATAATGGAATTAATGAAACACAAACAAGTGTTCCTTTTCCGTTGCGTCGCCGTTTGACGCTTGTATTGTTGTTTTTTTCGTTATTGCTAATGATTTTCGGCGGGCTGACGCCGCCGTTTGATGAATTGTATTATTATGCGTTGTATTGGACATTAGCTGCGTTTTTTTTATTTGTATCTATTCTGGTAGGGATTTATGATATCATGAAGACTTATATGGAAATACGGCTTTTATGGGAAAAATCAAATCGGAATTGTTTACAAATTGACACAAAAGAATCTCAAATAAATAAGAACGAAAAGGGGTCATAGCTCAGCTGGGAGAGCACCGCGTTTGCAACGCGGGGGTCGTCGGTTCAAGTCCGTCTGGCTCCAGTTTGTAAGTTGATGCGAGGGTAATATTTCATTAGAATTTTTTCCTAGTGTTCGCAGATTGGTTGTTAATTTAGGTAAATTTTTATAGGCGAAATCGACCAAGATTTATCATTGGCAGATTGGTTGAATAAACAAAGTCTTGAAAAAAAAAGATTTGAAAATAGCAAGTCTGCCATTCAACATTACGATTTCTGTTAAAATTTACCTATTTTAACACGTCAGTCTGTGAGCACTAGGAATATTTTTTACTTTTTTGAATTATAAAAAAAGTATCTATTGACAATTCTGATGTCTTCGTGTAATATTAGGGGAATATATTGGATTGTGGTTTGCTTTTTTTGTCGCTTTTTTTGCAACAAACGAATCGCAACAATTTTAATGGAACCTATTAAATGAGGAGCATGAAATGAAAAACTTAGTAGAAAACGTGTTGAATTTTGTGAAAAACACGGTGAAAATTTTACTAAAAACCCAAATGTTAAAATGGGTAAGACGGGGGGGGGGGATGATTTGAACGGAGAGTTGACAACGAACGGCAAAGAGTGCTTTCACTCTAAATGTTTTTTCGACAAACTCTCACAACTCATTCGTCCTCCACAGTTTGGCTTTACGTTAGTCGAACTTCTTGTGGTAATTGCGATTATCGGCGTGTTAATCGCTCTTCTGTTGCCAGCCGTACAAGCTGCTCGTGAAGCTGCAAGCCGGTCACAATGTGCAAACAACATGAAGCAAATCGGTATCGCTGTTCACAACTTTCACGATACACGAGATGGTTTGCCGCCACTGTTAGTTTGCGGTAAGTCAAGTGATGGGAATATTAACTTTCCCTCGCCGACAATATTTGTGTTTCTACTTCCCTACATGGAAAAACAAACAATCTATGATTTAATTCCACAAGATTTTGTCAACGCGCCAGCAGACAACGATTGGTGGGATAATCTACCGGACAGAAAATCAATGATCATTTCCACTTATATCTGCCCTTCACGCGAGGCAAGAATCGCTAATAATCGAACAACATTACCGCCGCTAACAGGTATGCCAACGATGGACGGCACCATCAGTGCTAGTAGTAGGCCCAATCTCGGTGGTGGTAGTGGTGGCGGCGGCGGCGGCGGCGGCGGTGGCGGCGGCGGCGGCGACACTTCTGATCCTGATGAGGAGAAACGATCAACAGACGGCTTTGTTAGTGACTATACCGTCGTTTTATCAACGATACCACGAAATCTAACGAGAGACGACACGATCTCTCGTTACTATGACATCGATGAACGCCAGCAATCTATGTTTGGAGCATTCCGCGCCGCTCTAAACTTAACACCATTAACAAATAATGTAACCCCAAAATGGACAGTGCGTGACCAGATGAGTCGTTTTGAGGATGGAACGAGTAATCAATACCTTTTTGCCGAAAAACATATTCCTTTTAATAGACTCGGAGAATGTTTTGTAAATAACTCGGGAAATGAATTTTCTTGGGGTTGGTGGGACTGCGGTGTGCAAATAACTCATACAAATGGTAAAAATAACTCGTTGTTATACTGGCCAGCTCGTATGGTTATGGTGGATACTCATACTATTGCGCGTGGACCGCGCGAAGGAAACTCATCCGGCGATGGACGTACTGAGAATCCGAATTTATGGGATCTTGGAGGTTCAGGTGAGTGCCCAGTACTCGTGTCACCACTCGGCAGTTATCACACGGGTGGAATATGCCATCATCTTTTTGGCGATGGCACGGTACGCGGATTGTCTCCCAATGTAAGCCGTGAAAAAATTCATTGGCCCCTGGGCTGTGTCAACGACGGTGCTCCTATAGAGTTACCGTAACTTTTTCTATACGCCGAAGCCGTTAAAATATTAAGCGGCTCCGGTATTTTCTTTAACGTTTTCTAAAATTTTAACAAAAATAAAAATTTCAATGATGTATTAGCAACAAAATTAACTATGTTAAAAACATTTTCAAATTTACGAATTTTGTTTACCGTATTACTTTTTGTGTTATTTTTGTTTTCCGGTTGCAATAATAAAATTCAATTTGGCGGCAAAGTAACCGATTCTGACGGTCAACCTTATACCAAAGGTTATGTCGTTTTTACCAATGGGAAAATTTCTGCACGCGGTAAATTACAAGCCGATGGTACGTATAAACTCGATTCACTTAAAGACAACGACGGACTGGCACCCGGTACGTATCAAGTTTATCTTTCGGGACATCACAACCATCTTGATTCACCGAAGGGAATTCTTGCTGTTTCAGATATTGACGAAAAGTATGAGAGTGCATCGACTTCCGGTTTGTCATGCGAAGTAACCAAAAACGGTCATTTCAATTTTACGGTAGAACAAAAGAATAAATAATTGTTTCACATTTCTAGGGATAATTATTTATGTCAAAAATTAAGACATAGGCAACACTTCAGTAGAAGGAGTTGCCTACAGTTAAATTAGGCTTATTTGATTGCAACTTGTTTTCTTTGCTGTAATTGTTTACGGCAAGCGAATTGCGATCATTTCGATAAAACCTTATTAAATAAGGAATATGACAATGGAAAATTTAATGAATTATGTTATTGGTTTTTTGACGGTCATTTTCGCGAAAAACCAAATGTTAAAAGAGAAAAAAGTTAATGAGAAATTTTCTTGTGTCAAATGTAACTTTTTCTCTTATTTTCGTCCCTCTTTGTTCGGTTTTACGTTAGTTGAACTTCTTGTGGTGATTGCAATTATCGGGGTGTTAATCGCATTACTGTTACCTGCCGTTCAAGCGGCGCGCGAGGCAGCGCGAAGAATGCAATGTACCAACAACATGAAACAATGGACGATTGGACTCCAAAACTATCACGACACATACAGCTCGTTCCCTGCGGCACAAAATCCGTGCCACAGCACAAGCACAGATACCGAACGTTTCAGTGCCACGTATTGCCTTCTTCCTTTTATGGAACAACAGGCTCTTTTTGATGCCATCAGAGTAGAGACAAGTTCTCCATGGGGCGGTGTATCTGCCGATCACAGTGTCAGAAAAAATGTTGCAACAGTTCTCTGTCCGTCCGAAGAGAATTCCAAAACATCCGGTCCCGACTGTGCTCGCGGAAATCTTGTTGTTAGTTACGGAGATGGCGCATTGGAGATTTCTCAATACGATCCTGATAGTGGTGACAAAGCGAACAATGTTATGTCACGGGGGCTATTCTATCCCAAATACTGGAAATCCATTAAGTCTGTTATCGATGGAACTAGTAATACTGTTGCAATCAGTGAATGTGTTGCTGGTCCTACAGCAGGAAATGATTTGATCAAGGGAGGAGTTGCGGTAGTAGGGGTAGGGATTCAAGGAAGTGCGTACGCTAATCGTGAACTTATTCCTTCCGCTTGTATGGCGATTAAAAACGGATCAACTTTTACCGCAGGAACAACATCATTTCCTCACTGGCGTTGTAGCCGTTACTTAGATGGTTTGGTTTTATATACCGGATTTAATACCATTATGCCGCCCAATGCCCCAAGTTGCGCACGCACAAGCAGTGAAATTGTCTGGGGGCTTTATACGGCAAGCAGTAATCATCCAGGAGGAGTGAATTGCGGCAGAATAGACGGTTCCGTGAGTTTTGTCTCCGACACTGTTGACACAAATGGACTTCCCAATGGACCACAAGGTAAAGCTTTAAAGGGCGAAAGCCCATACGGAGTCTGGGGAGCGTTTGGAACACCTGCCGGCGGTGAGTCGAAAGCACTGTAATTTTTATGTTACAAATTTTGATCGGGCAAGAAACGGTCATGCCCGATCTTTTTTTTCAAACTTGATTTTCACGTAAGGGAACTCCTAAAAACCTAATGTAAAAATTTATTGTTAGAAGGAACGCGGTTGTCTCGACCGCATTTTTAGGAGTTCTTTTGTAAAAAAACAGGGCAGGCGAGACGCCTGCGTTCCTTCTAATATTAGTTTTTAGAAGTTACCGTAATATATTATTGGAATTTTTATTTGAATCATTAGACCATTAAAAAGTAGGCAATGTTTTGCTGAAATGCTGCGTCGGCGTATTCGTCAGCTTGGCTGTTTTGATAGTTGGAAATTAAAAGCCAACTGCGCACAACACAAGGACAAACCCAACTGGTACAACGTTTCGGCGAAACATTGCCTGCCGTCAGATGATCAACATAAATAAATTTACGAAAATTCCGCTGATATATTACATTTTCAAAAGGATTTTTTATGCTACGTATTCTTTTTTCATTGACGTTGTTCTGTGTACTGTTTTTCATTTCAGGATGCGGCAATAATTCGCGTCCCAAAGATTTACCAAAACTTTATCCGTGTATCATCACGATCACGCAAGACGGCAAACCATTGGAAGGTGCCTCTGTCGAACTTGCAGCAACAGAAGAAACAGATCAAAATAACACTAAATACAAATCTCTTGCCATCACCGATGTGGAAGGGAAAGTGGCCGTGTCCACTTATGGATATAAAGGAGTTCCGATTGGAAAATACAAAGTTGTTGTGACAAAAAATATTGATGACGATCCGATTTATAAAACTAATCCTTCAACCGGCAGAGAAGAAATAATCTCTTATAAAACTTATAAAACGGTTGAACCACAGTTCTCTGATGTCAAAACAACTCCTCATAAGATTGAAATTACCGGAAAAGGAAAAAAGGTAGAAATAACCTTCGATGTTGGTAAGGCAATTAAAGTGAAATTCTAGAAAAAATGTAAATTTGTAATATATCAGTGGAATTTTTGTTAAAATTTTTTAACACGAAACACGCGAAATTACACGAAAAACACGAAAGTTTTTTTTAGATAATTTTCGTGTATTTCGTGTTTAAAATAAAAAGATACATTTTTTCAATGTTTATGTATTTATTTTCGTCAACCTTATTTTTGTCTAATGGGAACTTCTAAAAACCTAATGTAAAAATTTATTGTTAGAAGGAACGCGGTCGTCTCGGCCGCATTTTTAGGAGTTTTTTGTACAAAAACAGTGCAGGCGAGACGCCTGCGTTCCTCCTAATATTAGTTTTTATGAAGTTACCTAATTTTCAAATTCATAACCCCAAAAAATTGAAAAACAATTATTCCGCTGAAATATTACGAAAAATTGAATTTTAGGTGTTCCCCATGAAAAGTATCGGTACAGATGAAAAAAAGAATCGTTTGTTTTCCAAGGTTCATTTTCTATTTATTGCCGGAGTTTTTTGTTATTGTGGTTCCTTGCCGCCGTATGGATTTTGGTTGTTGGTTTTTCTGGTTCCGGTTTTTTGGACATTCGTTATTGAACACCCCAAACCAATTTGTTTTCGTATCATTTATTTTGTAACATTTTGTTTTTGGAGTATGGTTCTTTTGGGGGGGATTATCTGTTCACATCAACTTACCGTTTTGGTATTGCTGCTTTTTGCCGCTTATCTTTCAATTTACTGGTCTCTCTTTGTTTATGCTTCAAGAATTGCGGTTTGCCGTTTTGGGATTCCATCTGTTTGGGCGGTTCCGGTGTGTTGGATCGGTTGCGAATATCTGCGTAACCATCTTTTCGGCGGTTTTTCCTCCTTTTCGCTAGAACACGCATTGTATAGTCAACCGTTATTGATTCAAATTGCAGACATCGGCGGCAGGTATTTGGTTGGCGGAATGATTATGCTTGTTGGTGCGGGTGTTGCTTCCGGTATTCGGTCTTTGTGGAAACGCGAAAGATCGGTTAAACGTTATGGTTGGTGTTTTGTTGCCGGATTTGTTTTTGTGGCAACACTTGGCTATGGTTTTTTCCAAACCGCCGGTTCCCATATCAGTCAGTCGAATCTGACAATTGCCGTGTTACAAGGTAATATTCCGCTTATGTATGACGATTATCAAGAACAGGCGGTAAAAGCGGTAAAACAATTTATTGATTTAACAAAAAAAGCCGCTCAAAATGCTCAGACAGAACAACAACCGCTTGATCTGATTATTACTCCTGAAGCGATGGCTTCTATTCGTTTGTTAAAGTACAAACCTAAGTTGAAACCGGCCGAGTTTGACCGTTGGGCCGATCATCACGTTGACTATTGGGAAGATCGATTCGTACAATTACGAACCATGGTTCAACGGATTGGCGTTCCGGTTCTTGTGGGGCTTTTAACATTTGAGTTTGAGAGACCGCCAAAACCCAAAGAATTCAATTCTGCAATGTTAATTGATCCGAAAAACGACCAAACTGAATATCGTTATGATAAAATGCGGCTTCTCATGGTAGGTGAATACGTCCCGTTTTCGCAATATTTACCGAAAAACTCTTTTCTTAAGGCACTTTGTCCCGAACTCGAATGCGGTACGAAACCGGTGGTGATTCCGTTGGACGGCGGGCGTGTTCTTCTTGCGGTGAATATCTGTTATGAAAGTACGTTGCCGCATTTTATACGAAATCAGATTTTAACTCTGAAAAAACAAGGTCAAGAACCGGCAATTTTAGTGAACATGTCGAATGACGCCTGGTTTTTATTTTCGCAACAAATTGATCAGCACTTCGCAACGCATGTTTTTCGTGCGGTGGAGAACCGGAGACCCTATGTTACGTCATCCAATGCCGGTTTTTCGGCGATCATTGACAGTCGCGGTGTGATTCAGAAAATCGGGAAACGCCGTGAGGCGGAAGTTGTAACAGGTTCGGTTTCGACCATGGATTACCGTACACCAGTTTATCATTATATCGGTGATCTGCCGTCCATGCTCTGCATGTTGGGAGTTTTTGTACTGATTTTTATGGAATGGTACAAAAATGGAAATATACTTTTCACGATTAAAAACAGCCCTTATTATTTATGCAAATCACCGCAAAGTAGGTGATCTTTAGTTGTGACTACGCCGCAATAAGAGGCTTTCCTGATAATACACTACTGAATAGTTACGGTGTCCGAAGCCAAAAAACTGAATTTTCAACAGAAAATAAAGTCTCAGTTTTGGCCGTGAGAAGGAATAAAACGGAAAAATAAAAGTGCTGCTGAATAATTACCTAAAACATATACATCAATAAATATTTTCCGTAATATTTCAGTAGAATTATTGTAGATAACAACCATAGTAGCCCTGAAAGGGCGTTAGTATTATAGCCCGCCCCAACGGGGTGGGGCATGAATCATCAATTATTTCAAAGCCCTGAAAGGGCGGCAAGATATTCCTAGTATTCACAAGGTGGTTGTTAATTTAGGTAAATTTTTATAAATAAAATCGACAAACGCTTATTATCGGCAGACTAGTGGAACAAACAAAGTCTTGGAAAAAACATATCTGAAAATAGCAAGTCTGCCATTCAAAATCATGATTTCTGTTAAAATTTTCCCTATTTTAACACGCCAGCCTGTGAACGCTAGGAATATTTTTAAAGATTCCAAATTACAGGTATGAATTGTAAATCACCTTTATTTTATAATCAGAGTCTATGAAAAATACTTTTGTGATAAAACCTGCTTGTGAATAGAAAGAAAAAAAATTGGAGGGGAATTGGTTGTGGGCTATGGACATTTGGTTTTAGTTTTGGTATATTACTCACAATTAAAAGTTGGTGATGCTTTTGATGCTTTAAAATTCGGTTTTATTTTCTAACGGTGTTATAAAATTTACTGATATTTTTTAAGAAATGTAATCGTTTCCACAGTCAAGCCCAGCCGTAATTCTAACACGGTAAGGTATATTTGTAATAACGATTCAAAAATCAGGGTAAATAAAATTAAAATATTGTCTTTCTGAAATTTATATTCTTCCTTTGATTCTGTAATTTTCTCTTTGTGCAATTTCGATGATTTCTGCCAAATTACAACCTAAAATTAACAAAATACAAGATTTACGGCGTCGAGGTTATTGGAAGAAGGCTTATAAAGAAGCTTTGTTTTTAAGCCGACTCCATAATGAACCGGAATTGCAGGAATTACTCGCCTCTTCGCTGTGGGAATGGATCAAAGAACAGTTCAACCGTAACCAACGAGAAGAAGCTAAAACGAATATTAAGGAATTGCTTCGGCTAATCAAAAATCCAAATATCAAAAACTCAGAAATACAAAAAGAATTTCCTGCAATCTTTCGGGTTCTTGGCTTGAACGCATTGTTACCGGAACATCTGCGTCAGGATATGAATTCTCCCGAAATTCAAATTGAATTGGTAGATCGTTTTCTTGTCTATGGCGAAAACTCCGACGATTTATTACCTGACCTTCGCGATCAAGCAATTCTAATTAAAAAAGCTTTCGAAAAAGTTGAGGCAAAACTTGATAATGAGGCTTTGGAATTGCTTCATCCCATTTCATTTCATTCTCCTTTGTCCGAATGGCGGCTTTTTATTCGAGGGTTGATTTCTTATTACAATAAGAATGATGAAAAAGCTAATGAAAGTTGGAAACGGCTATCAGATTCGCGTCCGCCATATCAAATTGTCAGCCGTTTGCGGAAATTCTTCACCGATGATCCCAACGCTTCTTCATCTAATTTTGTTTCACGGTTCTTTGATCTATTCCGTGCCAAAACCGATTCGGTTCAGACGGAAAAAATTGAATTTTTTAATCATCTTCGTCAACTGGATAATTATATCCGGCAAAAAAAATATAAGGAACTAATTGGGCATTTTCAAGTGTCCCGTTCTTTTCTTCAAAAAACAGACCCGCTTTTGTTTGATCGTGTTTTTCGTACAGTACATTTTACTCTTGTTGACGAAGCAAAACCGGAAATCGTTAGGCAATTTGCTGAACGTAATCTTCCGCTTCCGTTTGACCCGCGAGGTAATCGAACATTAGGGTTACTTTCACTCAATTTTGGATCAAGTACAAGCATGAGGGAAAAAGGAGGCCATATCCCTCGATGGCTTCGGGATCCGCTTTATTATTTTGAACTCTTTGCCGAACATGATATTGACCAAATCAAATCGTTTACTCCGAATATGAAAGCCCGTGCGAAGGCTGTTATTTACAGTTTTCTCGGCAATCTCATCATGCAGTCGTTATATAATAATGATTTTGATTCGTATCATAATGAAGATGAAATTCAGGGACAAGAGAAAATCTCTAAATATTTTGATAAAGCCATTGCATACGATCCAACTTATCTCATTACATATTCTCGTCTTCAGGAATTTTATTGCATCACTATTCCCGAACACGAAAATAATCAGCATCATCCGAAAATTGCTGAAGTTTACCGCAAACTTATTGAACATGTTCCGAACAATATAGAAGCATTAAAATATTTGTTCCAATATTATATTGCTGAAGAGAATTATGCGGATGCTCTTCATTATCTTGAGCGAATCCAAACTCTGGAACCCCTTTCCCGTGAACCAATATTTTTGAAACGGAAACTCCAATATGTCCGTTTAAAAGAACTGTTGCAATTGAATCAGGAACACTCCGAAATAGAACAACTGTTCAAAGAAATTGAAGAGACAAATCTTAATACAATTGAATACAATTATGATTTAGTACCGTTAGCATTGAGATATATTTATGAAACAATCTCAAATCATCCGTCTGAGGCGGAAAATGTGTTTACATTGGCTGAAAAAGTAGGTTTGGAAAAACGTCTTCCATTGATACTGACAATTTTTTTGGAAGTTGAGAATTTTCCCAAATTTCCTGTACAAGTTCTCCAATCGTTTCAGGACGAATGGAATTCGGCTATTACCGGACGTTGTAACGGTAATCTTGCCGGCGCGTTGGGCAATATTGCTTACACGATCATGGTTGAAAAAAAAACATTTACCAATTCCAAACAAATTCTCTTACAAATATTTGATTTTATCAATCGGTCGGCACAGGTTAAATGGAAAACGGAAAAAGATATATACGGAGCGTGTAAAGTTCTCTGGTATCTTGCGGTCAAACTTAGAAAACATGATTACGATGCAATGTACAAAAAATTAGTCCAAAAAGGACTTTCGCAATTTCCGCTTTCTCCGTATTTCCTTTTTTTCGATGCAGAAATATTTTTTCTGGAATCAAGATATTATCAAATGTCATGCCGAGATTCAACAATTAAAAAATATCAATCATTTATTGAACAGTGCGGTCATTTTCGAAATGATCCGGTGTTGGAATTTTATCTTAATGAAGCAAAATTACGGTTTGACGATATTGATTATTTGTTGTCGTATGGTTATGATAGATTTGATAATAAAAATTATGAATTTTTTGATGACGAAGATGATGATGACGATGATGACGGCGATGACTATTACAAATTTGATAACGAGGAGGAAAAACTCTTTTCTTCTAGGTTTAATTCTTCACGTAATATTATTGATATTCCGCCTGATCTCAAAGAATCCATTGCGAAAGGCGTTTTGCCGCCGGAGTTAAAACAAGATTTGATAAATTCTTTGCCGGAGGAATTGGGGGAATTGCGTGTACTGATGTTTGATACTTTTCTGGAGTGTTTGGCACAAGGAATTCCAATGGATCAAGTGGATAAATATTTGATGAAGAAAGCGGACTCGTTGCCCCCATTAGAAAGAATGCGATTTATCTCCGCTATAGTACAAATTAGTAGTTTACAACAAAACGAAAAGAACAATAATGATGACGACGACGATGACGATAACTATCTGTTCCCTACTCCTAAACACTTCAAAAAGAAGAAAAAAAATAAAAGATAAGACGCAAATAAATTTACTAAAATTTCATTGAAACAATACGAAAATCACAAATTATTCAGTATTATTTGATTTATGTACGATATTTATTATCACACATTGGAGTTATTACCGGGTTGTTCTGAAGAAGTATTGCGAAAGCGGTATCTTGAATTAGTTCAACAGTTTCCGCCGGAATCGCATCCTGATAAGTTTTCGAAAATTCATGAGGCATACGAAAAACTTCGTGATCCGCTCGGAACAATTTCCGAATTACTTATATCGTTACATCATAATGATTCTATGGAACAAATTATCGAAGTATTCCTCACAGCCATTCGAAATGAACGATTGCCAACCTCAGCACTCCTTAAAATGGGAGAATAAATCAGTACAATTTTTTGTTGAACGGTTTAATTGAATTGTAACAAATTAACAATTTGTTCCCGTATTAGAGTGTATGAAGTGTATTTTCTACAAACACTTGTTTTGCGGGTTTGAGAATATTATAAATTATAAACGAATATAAATAAAAAATGATAGAGAACGAATTAGCGGCAGTACAGCAACCGAATGAATCATTCCAATTCTCTTCGGAAACGATATCGGAAAATATTGTTGTAAAACAAAATATTTCCGCAAAACAGAATTTTGTTTTAATTCCGGCAAAATCAGAATTAGATAGATTGGAAAATGTTGTAGCGGAACAAAATTTCATTTTAGTTCCGGCAGAGCCGGCAGAAAATAAAACAGAGCAAGTTACAGCAGAACAAAATTTCATTTTAGTTTCAGCAGAGCCGGCAGAAAATAAAACAGAGCAACAGGTTACGGCGGAACAAAATTTCATTTTAGTTTCAGCAGAGCCGGCAGAAGATAAAACAGAGCAAGTTACAACGGAGCAAAATTTCATTTTAGTTCCGACTGAACCGGCAGAAAATAAATCAGAGCAAGTTACAGCAGAACAAAATTTCATTTTAGTTCCGACCGAGCCGGAGGAAAGTAAATCAGAGCAACAGGTTACAGCGGAGCAAAATTTCATTTTAGTTCCAACAGAGTCGACGGAAAATAAATCAGAAACTATTGTTGCGGAAGAAAATTATTCATTGAATCAGACGGAAACGAAAGAAGATGAAACAGAAACTATTGTTGCGGAAGAAAACTATTCATTGAATCAGACGGAAACGGAAAAAGATGAAACAGAAAATATTGTTGCAGAAGAAAATTATTCATTGAACCGGACGGAAACGGAAAAAGATGAAACAGAAACTATTGTTGCGGAAGAAAATTATTTATTGAATCAGACGGAAACGGAAAAAGATGAAACAGAAACTATTGTTGCGGAAGAAAATTATTCATTGAACCAGACGGAAACGGAAAAAGATGAAACAGAAACTATTGTTGCGGAAGAAAATTATTCATTAAATCAGACGGAAACGGAAAAAGATGAAACAGAAAATATTGTTGCGGAAGAAAATTATTCATTAAATCAGACGGAAACGGAAGAAGATGAAACAGAAACTATTGTTGCGGAAGAAAATTATTTATTGAACCAGACGGAAACGGAAGAAGATGAAACAGAAAATATTGTTGCGGAAGAAAACTATTCATTGAATCAGACGGAAACGGAAGAAGATGAAACAGAAACTATTGTTGCAGAAGAAAATTATTCATTGAATCAGACGGAAGCGGAAGAAGATGAAACTGAAACTATTGTTGCGGAAGAAAATTATTCATTGAATCAGACGGAAACGGAAGAAGATGAAACAGAAAATATTGTTACCGAAGAAAATTATTTATTGAATCAGACGGAAGCGGAAGAATTCAAGGCATTTGAACAGATACTTTTCAAATATCGTGAAGAAACTTTGAAACATTTTATTGACTGGTTTGCTGCGAAAGACGAGCCAGACGGCGAGGAGGAGGAGTTACCGAAGATTGGGTTTTATCAGGTTTTTGAAACGCTTACGGCTCAGCGTCATGAGTTTAAGCTGTTTACCAAATCCAATCGGCAAACCCAGGAACTTCTTGAAAAGAATATAGAAGAAACTTCGCAAACGCTTGATCAACTTCGTCGTTTGCGTAAAGAGCGTCCGGAGATTGAGCGTAAAGCGATTCAACCGTATTTGATGAGTTTGATTGAGATTGACGAGGCACTCCAGCGAGCGGGTGTGGCACTGAAAGTTTTGCAAGAACGTTTGACGGGTCTTGTTTTTGAGCGGATTTCGACGTTGGCTAAATCCTATTGTGATGAATTAACATCGTGGCAGCGTTTTTGGCAGCGAAGAGCAGTCCGGCATTTTGCCGAACATCTTGCTCATCAACATATTTTGGAAATTGAACGAATACTTGAACCGTTTCGGCTTGGTTATGAGATGATGCAGAGTCGTATGGATGATGTGTTGAAAAGGCACGCGATTTGCCGGCTTAACCCGACGGGTGAACCGGTTAATCCAGAGACGATGCGGGTTCTTGCTACAGTTGAGACGAATACAACAGAGCCGGGCAGTGTGGTTGAGGTGGTTCGGGCAGGATATCTTTGGCGCAACAAACCGGTTCGTTTTGCAGATGTTCGTGTTGCAGTTCGATCTCAAACGAAACATTAAACATATTTCTAATCCTTTTTTGTTACAACCTTTAATATTTACTATCCCTAAAATTTATGGAAACAATTCTTGGAATTGATCTTGGTACAACCAACAGTGAGGTATCCGTTATTCACGGTGACGATGTTGTTGTTATTGAAAAAGACGGTAATCGGCTTCTTCCATCAGTAGTTGGCATTGATTTAGCCGGCAATCTTTTGGTTGGTCATCCGGCGAAAAATCAGGCGATTCTCTACCCGGAGCGAACAATTAAGTCAATTAAGCGTAAGATGGGCGAAGATGTTCATGTCCAACTTGGTGAACGGGAATATACGCCGCCTGAAATTTCTGCGATGATTCTTAGGACGCTCAGGTCTTATGCCGAAGAATCGCTTGGTCAAAAAGTATCCAAAGCGGTTATTACGGTTCCGGCGTTCTTTAATGATACGCAACGCGAAGCGACTCGTCTTGCTGGGGAATTAGCCGGTCTTGATGTGGTACGAATCATCAACGAACCAACAGCCGCATCGCTTGTTTATAATTCCGATTCGACCCAACGGGAAACATTGCTTGTTTATGATCTTGGCGGCGGAACATTTGACGTATCAATTGTTCGTGTTGAAGAAGGTGTTCTGGAAGTTTTGGCTAGTCACGGAGATACTCATCTTGGCGGTGATGATTTTGATCAATTGCTTTTCGATTATGTTTGTGATGAGTTCAAAAAGCAGCATAAAATTGATCTTCGTGAAACTCCGGTTGCTGTTTCCCGTGTGTTACAAGCGGTTGAAGAAGCCAAAAAACGTCTTTCGACGGAACCGTTTACTCAAATTAAAGAAGAATTTATTACGGAAAAAAATGGAATATCATTACATCTTGATATGGAGTTGAGTCGTCATCAATATGAAGAACAGATAATGCCGCTTCTTGAGAAGACGCTGACTTGTCTCAATGATGCGTTGAATGATGCTCAGTTGCATCCTGACGATATTGACAAGGTTATCATGGTTGGCGGAGCATCGCGAACACCGCGTGTTCATGAGTTACTTGAAAGCCGGTTGGGTAATAAATTACATGGTGAAATTGATCCTGATCTTTGTGTTACGATGGGTGCGGCGATTCAGGGCGGTCTTATTTCCGGTACGAAGGTGGGGCGTGTTTTGATTGATATTACGCCTCACACTCTTGGAACCAGTGTTTTTGATCCAAGAATATATTCGCCGTTTATTTTTTCACCCATTATTAAACGTAACACTCCTATTCCTTGTTCCCGTTCCAAGGTTTATGGAACTGTAGTTGATAATCAGGAAACGGTAGAGATTAATGTTTATCAAGGTGAGGCTGATGATGTTCGTCAAAATGCGCAGATTGGCAGTTTTCATTTAGCCGGTCTTGCGAAAGTTCCTCATGGTAATCAGATTGTTTGCCGATTTGATTTGGACATCAATGGAATTTTGCATGTAACAGCAACTGAAAAAGATACCGGACTTGCCGGGGACATTACTGTCGAAAACGTTTTAACTGAGTATAAACCTGAAGTCAACCAGTCATTCCGGGAACATCTGAACGGCTTTTTTGCGGATGAGGAAGCGGTTTCGGTTGAACCGGAGCAAGTCGGTTCCGAATCAACAATAGACGATAAAAACTTTATAAACCGGTTGGGTCTTGCTGATGGTTGGGAACAACATTATGCGAAAGAAGCTGCATTGATTCAACGGGCAGCGGCTTATCTTTCAAAAGTAGCCGATGATGACAAGAAAGATATCGAAACGCGAATCAAAGAACTTGTTGATGCGATCAAGCGTAACGATTCGAATCAGATAACTTCGCTTGTTTCGCAATTGGATGATCTCTTGTATTATTTAGAGGATTCGGTATGATACTAACTAATCGTACACAATGTCGGTGTCCATCCTGTGGTGTAGAACAGACATGGCAGGATGTATGCCGTCGTTGCCGAACAGATCTCAGTGAACTTCGGCAGTTGAATGAAAATATTCAATTGTTGGAGCGGAAATTGACAGATGCGCTGGATGTTGGCAATTATCGTCAGGCGGTACGATATGCTCAAAAACTTAAACAAATAGATCCGGTTTTGTTAAATGAAATTTTGCAACAGTTACGGTTGTTGCGGGATTTTCAATAAGAGTAAGAGTAGTGCAGATACTTTATGAGGACAATCATCTTCTGGCAGTTGTGAAGCCGAGCGGTCTGGCGACGATGGGGCTTGCGAAAGGAGAGGAGACGCTCTTGACGCATAGTAAAGATTATATTAAACGGAAATATAATAAACCGGGTGAAGTGTATCTTGGTGTTGTCAGCCGATTGGATATTCCGGTGTCGGGAGTGGTACTTTTTGCCCGAACCTCTAAGGCGGCGGCGCGGTTAAATGAACAATTTCGTACTCATTCTGTTGAAAAAATTTATGTTGCGTTAGTGGAGGGTTCTATTGATCCGCCGGAAGATGGGTGGATTGATTGGATTCGGGAGGATGAACGGCATCGAAAAGTATGGCTGACTCGAAACGGGGAAGGTAAAGAAGTAAAACTTCAATACCGGACTCTTCATAAAACTAACAATAATTCTTTAATTGAAATTCGGTTGGAAACTGGCCGTAAACACCAAATTCGGGTTCAGTTTGCGGGTCATGGTTTTCCGATTTTTGGTGACAGAAAATATGGAGCGAAGACTGTTTTTCCAAAAGGAATTGCGTTGCATGCTTTGAAATTAACTGTTACGCATCCGACCACATGCCAACGTATTATACTAACTGCGCCAATACCGGTGATTTGGAAAAAATTCACTGTGATTTTTTGAGTTCGGATTAAATGACACAATGAATTTGTTGCGAAAATTATTGAGTTTGATTCGGTTTTCTCATACGCTTTTTGCATTACCTTTTGCGATACTGGGGGCGGCAATGGCATTGAAACTGAATTTATATGAAGATTTGGAATATTGTCCCCGTGTGATTGAATGGGTTGGTATTTTGTTGTGTATGGTATTTGCTCGAAGTGCGGCAATGGGGTTTAATCGTTGGGCTGACTGTGAGTTGGATGCTCAAAATCCTCGAACAGCGAACCGGCATTTACCTACTGGGTTGTTGACGGTACGAAGTGTTCTATTTTTTGTTGTGGTTTGTTCGGTTGGTTTTATTGTTTCGACACTTCTTTTTCTTCCGAATTGGATTCCGTTTTGTGCTTCGGTGCCGGTGCTTCTTTTTCTTTTTTGCTACAGTTATGCCAAACGCTGGACAATTGCGGTACATTTTTGGCTTGGCGGGGCCTTAATGCTTGCTCCGTTTGCTGCTTGGATTGTTGTTCGGCCAATTCTCTGGCCAATTCCGTTACCGCCTATTTTGTTGGCATTTGCGGTGTTATTCTGGGTTACTGCTTTTGATTTGATTTATGCAACGCAAGATATGGAATTTGATAAAAAGGCTGGTTTATTCAGTGTACCGGGCAAGTACGGAAATAAAATAGCATTCCGGTTGTCTGCAATATGCCATGTTATTTCGGTTCTTTGCTTGGCGTTAATTCCATACGTTTATGAATTGTTTGGACTTATTTTTGAGTTTGGTGTTGTAGTTACGGCACTGATTTTGGCGGCGGAACACTGGATTGCTGTTCCGCAATCAGGTAAACCAATTGATTTGTTACGTGTCAATATTGCTTTTTTTCAAATGAATATTTTTGTTTCGATTGGTTTACTTGTTGTCGGATTATTTGATCTTTTTATGTAGAAGATACTTTACTCTGCCAACAATTGGTCATTTTATTGTTGGGAATCTCTAATAACTCCCAATTCACCGCAAGTTATACTCAACCCTGTTATCAATTGGTTGTTTTTATATTACCAATTATGTTTTCGAAAGGTAGGCAACCGTAGGTGAGAGCCTTTTGCTAAAAGGCTTTCCCGCACGGTTGCGTCGGCGTACTCGCCGGCTTGCCCCTGTTGACGAACGGAATCAAAAACCAATTGGTGCAATGTTTCGGCGAAACGTTGCCTACCTTTTAATTATTACTTTTTTGGTATTTCACACAAAAATTCCACTGAATAATTATAACGGATAATAAACAAGAGAATTGCTGCTGAATAGATACAAATCCACAGTTACGAAAATTCAAACAGTTGTGTTTGATTACAAGACTCGATAACTTCTTTGAGTTCATCGTTTTCGATAATTTCTTTTTCGAGCAGACGTTCTGTGAGTCGTTCTAATATATTGCGTTTATCGTGGAGAAATTCCCGTGTTTTATCGAAAAGAGTATCGATAATAGAACGGATTTCTTGATCGATTTCCCATGCGGTTTTTTCGCTGTGTTGTCGAGCGGACGGAAAACCATCGCCTAAAAAACTTCCTCTTGGGGTATTCCGAAACGTGATACGCCCCAACCGGCTCATTCCAAAATCCATAACCATCGCTCTGGCAATATCGGTTGCCCGCTCAAGATCATTTTGTGCTCCAGTCGAAACAGCATCAAATTCCATTTCTTCTGCAATTGTTCCGGCTAAAAAAGTTTGAATACGGGCTTCGAGTTCTTTCTGTGTCATTAAATACCGGTCATCTTCCGGTCGCTGCAAGGTATAACCGAGAGCCGCCAAACCGCGCGGAATAATTGAAACTTTATGAACAGGATCGGAATTGGGGGTGAAATACGCAACCAGCGCATGACCACATTCATGAACAGCAATTCGTTTTTTTTCGTCAGGTCGGATAACACGCTGTTTTTTCTGCAATCCCGTTGTAACCCGTTCAACACCTTCGTTGAATTCGGTCATTGTAACGCAATTTTTTCCAGCGCGTGCCGCCAGTAATGCCGCTTCGTTCACCAACGCTGCAATATCCGCTCCGACAAAACCCGAAGTAATCGACGCAATCTCTTTAAGATCAATATCTGGAGCTAATTTAACATTTTTAGCGTGTACTTTTAAGATTGCTTCACGTCCGTGCAAATCGGGGCGGTCAACAAGGACTTGTCTATCGAATCGTCCCGGTCGCAGTAATGCCGGATCGAGAATTTCGGGGCGGTTGGTTGCTCCCATCACGATAACACCGGAATTGGTACTGAACCCGTCCATTTCAACTAATAAGGCGTTCAGAGTTTGGTCGCGTTCGTCGTGTGCTCCCATTGGGCTGTTTCCGCGAACCTTTCCCAACGCATCCAACTCGTCAATAAAAACAATAGACGGATTTTTTCGTTGCGCCTGATCGAACAAATCACGAACTCTTGCCGCACCAACTCCAACATAAAGTTCGACAAAATCAGAACCGGAAAGACTGTAAAACGGAACATTGGCTTCACCGGCAACTGCTTTGGCAAGAATTGTTTTACCTGTTCCGGGAGGTCCGACCAAAAGAACACCGCGCGGAATTCGTCCGCCTAATGCCTGAAATTTCTCCGGTGTTTTCAGAAAATCGACAATTTCTTTGAGTTCGTCCACTGCTTCGTCCACGCCGGCAACATCGTTGAAGGTGATATTGATTTCTTCTTGAGCGACAAGCCGACCACGATTCCGTCCAAATGCCATTGCGCCGGAATTAGTGATACCGCGAATAACAAAGATCATAATTCCAATAGTAACCAGAAAAAGAAAAATATAAATTCCGTTTTCACGAAGAAAATTATAACCTTCACTCCGATACATGAATTTACTTTTTTCGAGACGGTCTTGAAGTTGTGCGCTGTCGTCGGCAAAACCGGAACGCCCGCAGAAAATAGTAACATTAGGAATCGTTTTTTGCGGTCCCGGTTTTTTCGCTGTTTTGAGAATCTGACGTGTTACCAGACCGCGAATTTCGTAATTATTAACAACCAAATGATTGAGTTTCGAATATCGGACGGTCATTGCAGACATATCGGTTCCTTCTTCGATAATAATATGCGGATCAGGATTTTCGGAACTTTCCGGTCCCATATCGATCAATTCCATCATTTTGTTATAGGGAATTTCATGACTATTGGTTCGGAACAACATCAAAATCAGAGCTGTTCCAATAATTAAACCCAAAATGAGTAGAATTGATGGAGCTCCGTTTTCCGGTGAAACTGCTTTTCGCGGTTTAACGGGATCGGAAGAGGAATTGTTGTTATCATTTTTTTGGGGGTTGGTATTTTTTTCCGAATTGGTAGTTGGTCGGTTTTTCGACTTTTTAGGGGAAGTACCGTTGTGTTTCCGTTCGGAATCGTCATTATAATCTTTTAGCGGCATTGTATTATCATCGAATTAGGCATTACGCCCAAATTTTCAGTTAATTGAATCTACAATAAAACGATAAATTTTAACAAATTCCTGCCGCTTGACAATTGATCGGAAAAGTAAATCTCCACAAATTTTGGAATTATTCGGGCAAGATTTCAGATAGGAATACAGAATTGGGTTTACAATATAAACCGTTTTGCCAATTTGATACGTCCTTCAAAAGCAAAATGTATCGGGATAAATATACTTCTTGTAATCATCAATTTAATTTTTCAAGAGATTGTAGTGATTTTCTATTTGTTTGGTGGTAAAATAGATAAATTGTAATCTATCAGTGGAATTTTTATTTTTTATATTAGCCTCGCTAGGGGCGTCAGGATTTTTTACTGAATCGCCCGCCCCAACGGGGTGGTTAAGTTCCTCCTCCCATCCCAACGCCCTGAAAGGGCAACGGGAAGATGATTAAATAACGAACCGTGTAAAATTTCCTATCGCCCTTTCAGGGCTACTATGCTTGTTATCTACAATTAGTCCACTGATATATTACGATAAATTGATATTTGTCAATTTATGAATAGTATCACCTATTAAATCTCTTATTAAATCTCTTGGTTTTCTATGAATACGATTTTACCAGAACCCGATATTATTCTTGACCCGCCCGAAGTTCCAGAAATTCCATTGCCGAAAAATTGGATGGATTACACACTCTTCGCAATTCTTCACGTCATTGCCTTAGTAAGAATTGTTATTCCAATTTCGAAAGACGATATGATTCACGAAACGAAATTATTCTTTGATTGGTATAATGAATATCGACCACATACGACATTAAATGGAAAAACGCCAAACGAAGTTTATTACCATCGTCATGCCGCCAATGCAAAGCCAAGAATTGAAACACGCCCCAAAGTCAAACATTCGACTCTATGTGCTAAACCAAGAATGTGTATTGCCGATAAAATTGGAACAAAAATAAAACTTCGCCTTGAATTTCTTGAGGGGCAGTTATATCTGCCACTCATTCGTATTGAGCAAATCTAATTTATCTTACCAGCCGGATTATCAATGATCAATCCGCGATCATAATATGCGCAAAACGCGATTTCAAAACAAATTTGTTGTTTTTTAAGAATTATAGAAACGATAATCCGCTTCATTTCTAGTAACATTTTCTAAAATTCGTCCTAAATCTGTTTATCGTATCGATAACTTTAAGCCTTTTCAAAGTTATTGGACAAGCGCAGCAATCACCACCGTATAACCAAAGATAGGCGATCTTTTTGAAGGATTGCCTGTCTTTGGTTGTGGCTATGCTTCGGCTATGCTTCGTGGGTTGATGTCTTGTTATTGATGGTACAATTATCAAGACTTTAAAATTGTGTTTGAGGTAATATACCAATTACACTTTAAAATTCTTTTTTTATTTAAAATATTGTCAATAAACGTTGAAATATTTTTTAATAACTACAATTTGTTTTTGAGTCAAAAAATTGTCTATGAATTCGCCCTGAAAGGGCAATCAGCATTAGCGTAGGGCAACGCCCTACGTAACAAATATAAAACACTAAAGCCCTGTAAGGGCGACAGCAATAGTGTTATTTTGGTTTTGAAAATGATTATC